>NZ_JBEUPA010000048.1:0-48050 GCF_040492065.1 Actinomadura sp. NPDC000929
CCGCCGCGCTCGACCGGATGCGGGGGCTGCTCGGCGACGCGCTCGCGGCGGGCGCCGCCGGCGTCTCCACCGGCCTGGTCTACGCGCCCGCCTGCTACGCGCGCGAAGACGAGCTTGAGGCGCTCGGCCGCACGGCCGCCGCGCACGGCCGGCTGTTCGCCTGGCATGTGCGTGACTACGCCGACGGGCTGCTCGACTCCGTGCGGCAGGCGCTGCGGGTCGCGGCGGCCACCGGCTGCCGCACCCAGATCTCGCACCTGGTCGCGGTCGGGCGGCGCAACCACGGCTCCGTCGCGCGGGCGCTGGAGCTCATCGACGCCGCGCGGGCCGCAGGGCTGGACGTCGGCTTCGACATCTACCCCTACCTCGCCGGGAACGCGCCGCTGTCGCAGCTGCTGCCCGCGTGGGCGCAGGAGGGCGGCGAGCGGGCGATGCGGGCCCGGCTCGACGGCCGCGCCGTCCGCGCCCGCGTCCGGGACGGGTGGCGGGACATGCCGAACTCCTGGGACGACATCGCCGTCGGGGGGCGCCCCGTCACCGCCCTGGCCGCCGAGGCCGGGACGGAACCGCCGGACCTCGTGCTCGACCTCGTCGCCGAGCACGGCAACGCCGTCCAGATGGTGGCGGGAGGCCGCAGCGAACGCGACCTCGCCGACGCGCTCACCCATCCCGCCGGGGTCATCGGCTCCGACGGCCAGGCCCTCGACCCCGCCGGGCCGACCGGGCGCGGCACGCCGCATCCCCGCTCCTACGGCTGCTACCCGCGGCTGTTCGCCGCGTACGTCCGGCCGGGCCTGCTCGGGCTCGCCGAGGCCGTCCGCAGGTGCACGTCCGCGCCGGCCGAACGGGCGGGGCTCGCGGGGCGCGGCGTCCTGCGGCCGGGGGCGCACGGGGACATCGTCGTTTTCGACCCCGCGCGCATCGCCGATCGGGCTACGTTCGCAGCACCCCAGCGGTATCCGGACGGGATCCGCGCGGTCGTCGTCGGCGGCCGCGCCGTCGTCGAGGACGGCGCGCACGGCGGCGCGCGGCCCGGCGAGATCCTGCGCGTCCCCTGAACCGCGCATCCCCAGAACAGAGACGAGGCACCATGGACAGAGCCAGAGGGACGAGAGCCGCCGGCACGCGGCCCGCGGCCCGCCGCGCCAACGTGGACGACGACCGCCCGGCGGCGGCGAACTACCACGCCAACGCCCTGGCACGGGGCCTGGCGCTGCTCGAACGCCTCGCCGCGCAGGGCGGCGCCCTCACCCTGAACGACTTCTCGGCCGGCACCGGCCTGCCGAAGAGCACGCTCGTGCGGCTCCTCGGCGTGCTGGAGGAGATGGGCTACGTGGTCCGCGCCGACGAGCGGCCCGCCTACCGGCTCGGCCACAAGACCCTGACGCTGTCCACCGCGTACCTGACCGGGCTGGACCTGTCCCAGGTGGCGGGAGGCCACCTGGCGAAGGTCGCCGAGGCCACCGGCCAGACCGCGAACCTCGGCGTGCTGGACGGCCGGGAGGTGCTGCACGTGTGCGTCCGCGAGCCCGACCGGCCGATCCGGTTCCACACCATGCCGGGCACCCGCGACGCCGCCCACTGCACCGGGCTCGGCAAGATGCTGCTCGCCCGGCTCGACCCGTCCAAGGTCGCCGCGCACCTGCCGCCCGAGCCGTTCCCGGCCCGCACCGAGCACACCCTCACGACGGCGAGCGCCCTGGCCGAGGACCTGCGGGCCACGGCCGAGCGCGGCCACGCCCTCGACGACAACGAGGGCAGCGTCGGGCTCCGCTGCGTCGCCGTGCCCGTCGAGGTGGGCGGCGACTGCGTGGCCGCCCTCAGCGTGTCGGGGCCGTCCGCCGAGTTCGACGGCGACCGCCGCGCCGACTACCTGGAGGGCCTGCGGGCCGCGGCGGCGGACCTCGCGGCCGACGCCGACGTCGTCGCGGCCCTGGAGTACCTGCGCTCGTCCCTGCGCTCCGGCGCGCCCAGCACCCGGGAGGATGCTTGATCGACTTCCATACCCACTGCCAGCGGCCCGAGCACTGGGGCCACGAGTGGGAGCACCACTGGAGACCCGTCTACGGGCGGGGAGCCCACGAGTTCACTGCCGCCGACTACGACCGCGCCATGGCGGACGTGACCGCGGCGTGCGTGTTCGGCATCCGCGCCACGGCCGCCGGGGTCCTCACCCCGAACGAGTACACCGAGCGGTTCTGCGCGGAGACCGCCACGGACACGATCGGGTTCATGGCGCTCGACCCCACCGACCCCGACGTGCTCGACCAGCTCGCCGACGGCGTCGCGCGCGGGCTGCGCGGCATCAAGCTGTATCCGGTGCTGGCCCTGTTCGACCCGCGCGACACCGCCTACGACCCGTTCTACCGGGCCGCGGCCGACGCCGGGCTCGTCGTCCTGTGGCACATGGGCGCCACGCCGAGCCCGGCGGGCGACCTGTCGGTCAGCAACCCCCTGGTCGTGGACGACGTCGCGCGCCGCCACCCCGGCCTCGTCCAGATCATCGCGCACCTCGGGCACCCCTGGCAGCGCGAGACGATCGTGACCCTGCGCAAGAACCGCCGAGTCTTCTCCGACGTGTCGGCGTGCTGGGCCCGTCCCATGGACGGCTATCTGGCGCTGGCCCGCGCCCAGGAGTGGGACGTGGTCGACAGGCTCGTCTTCGGCTCCGACTTCCCGCTGTGGACGCCCGCCGAGGCCGTCGCGGGGCTGCGCGAGATGGCCGGGCAGCGCCCCTCCGGCTTCCCCGAGATCAAGAAGGAGACCGTCGAGTGGCTGCTGGACGGGGACCCGCGGCCCCGGATGGGACTGGCATGAACCCGGACCTCCCGCCCGGCGGGCTGCCCCTGGACGCCCTTCCGACACCCGCGCTGCTCGTCGACCGGGCCCGCATGGAGGCCAACCTGGCCGCCATGGCGAGCTCGATCGGGGCCGCCGGGATCGCGCTGCGGCCCCATTTCAAGACGTCGAAATGCCTCGCGGTCGCGCGCCGCCAGCTCGCCCACGGCGCGACAGGGTTCACCTGCGCCACGCCCGCCGAGGTCGGGCTCCTGCAGGACGCGGGCGTCGAGGACGTCCTGTGGGCGCACCAACCGGTGGGGCCCGCCAAGGTGGCCTTCGCCGTCCAGGCCCTGGCCCGGGGCGGGCTGACCATCGCGCTCGACTCGCAGGAGGCCGCCGGGCCGCTGTCGGACGCGGCCTCCTCCAGCGGGGTCACCGTCCCGTTCGTCCTGGAGGTCGACACGGGCCTGCACCGGGCGGGCGTCGATCCCGGCAAGGCCGTCGAGACCGCGGGCGCGCTCTCCGCGCTGCCCGCTCTGGAGATGCGGGGCGTCCTCACCCATGAGGGGCACCTCGCCGCGCACGGTCCCGACCGCCCGGGGCTGGAGGCGGCGGGCGACCTCGCCGGACGCACGCTGGCGCAGGTCGCCGAGGCGTTGCGCACCGCCGGGCACGAGTGCCCCCTGGTCTCGGTCGGCTCGACCCCCGGCGCCACGTCCGCGCCGTTCGCCGCGGGGGTCACCGAGGCGCGCCCCGGCACCTACGTCTACTACGACGCCAACCAGGTCGGCCTGGGCAGCGCCGGGATCGACCAGTGCGCGCAGACCGTGCTGACCCGCGTCACCAGCGCCCAGCGCCCCGGGACCGTCATCATCGACGCGGGGATCAAGGCGATGAGCTCCGACTCCGTCGCGACCGCCGGAACGCTGGGCGTCGTCTGCGACGCCGCGGGCGCCCCGCTGGACGGAGTGGAGTTCACCGGCGGCAACGAGGAGCACGGCTACCTCACCGGGCCGGGAACCGCCGGCCTGCGCGTGGGCGACCTGCTGCGCGTCGTCCCCAACCACGCCTGCGGCACGACCAACATGTGGAGCGCGCTGTACTTCGTGGACGGCGACCGCGCCGCCGAACGCCAGCCGATCCGGGCGCGCCATTAACGGAATTCGAACATTGACATGGAATGATATTCCGTGTTCTATCCGGGAGCCATGCGAATGCATCGAGGTATCTCCATCGCCATGGGCGCCCTGCTCGCGCTGGGGCTTCCGGGCGCCGTGGCGCACGCGAGCCCGTCCACCCCCTCGGCTCCGGACCGTCCCGACGTGATCGTCGCCCAGGCGGCGCCGGGCAAGAAGCTGCATTTCCCGAACATGGAGCGGCTCGGCGACGGGTCCCTCGTCGCGGTGGCGCGGGAGGGGGCCGGGCACACCGGGCAGGACGGCCGGCTGGTGATGCTCGACAGCCGGGACGGCGGCCGCACCTGGTCGCCGCCCGAGGCCGTCCACGACTCCCCGTACGACGACCGCGACCCGATGATCACCCAGCTCCGCTCGGGCAGGCTCCTGCTGAGCTGGTTCCAGATCGACTACTCGGTCGCGCCCCCCGAGCCGATGGGCGTGTTCGTCCGGCACAGCGACGACGGCGGGGCCAGCTGGTCCGAGCCCGCGGCGGTGCGGACCTCGATGAGCGGCGAGTCCGACATCGTCGACACCTACGAGCTGGGATGGGCGGCGAGCCACGGCCAGATCAAGGAGCTGCCCTCCGGCGAGCTGATCCTCCCCCTCTACGGCACGGTCCCCGACGACCGCTGGCAGCGCGCCACCGTCGTGCGCAGCCTGGACGGCGGCGCGTCCTGGCACGCGGGCACCGAGTCGCTGATCGCGTCCGCGCAGGGTACGCACTACCAGGAGCCCGTGCTCACCGTCCTGCGCGACGGGACCGTCCACGCCCTGCTGCGCATCGGCACGGGAGCCTCCACGATGGGCGCGGTCCATTCCCAGGAGTCCTGGTCGCGCGACGGCGGCCGCACCTGGACGCCCCCGGCCGAGATCGACCTGGTGACCTCCTCGGCCCACACCGAGGTCCTGCGGAACGGCGACGTCTTCCTCGCCTACGGCGACCTGTCGGGGCACTTCACCAACCGCCGAGGAACCGTCGGCGCCGTCCTGCGGCACCCCGACCGGCCGTGGACGGGTGCGCCGCGCGAGCTGGTGTACGACTCCGGGACCGGTGACCAGGCCAACCCCGCCGTCGCGGAGGTCTCTCCCGGCCGGGTCCTCGTGCTCGGCTTCGACTCCGACCGGAGCCAGCTGGTCGGTGACTTCGTCGATGTGGCGGGCATCCGGTCCGAGCCGGCGGACCCGCGCCGCGTGGACCTGGCCGCGCTGCACGCCGCGGGCCGGCTCGGGATCGACACCGACCTCGTGTACACGGCCCCGAGCCAGCCGAAGGTGGGGCGCACCGGGCCGATCGACGGCGTGGTCGGCTACTACGACGCCGCCTGGAAGGCCACGGCGGCCCCGGCCCAGTACACGATCACGTTCGACGAGCCGGCCCGGGTCGCCGAGGCCGGCATGGCGCTCAAGCCGGGCCACGCCGAAGCGGCGCAGATCAAGGTCCGGACCGCCTCGGACGGCGCGTGGCACGCGGTCGGCGACCTCGACTACCGCGTGCGCTGGGGAGACGACCTCACCTGGTTCCGCGTCGACGCCGGCGCCCCGGTCGACAGGATCCAGGTCGAGATCACCCGGTCCAGCGGCGCGGCCGTCCTGGCCGAGCTGGGCGTCCGCGCCCCCGCCGCTCCCTGACCCGCACGTCCCGACGGGACGAAGGCGGGGAGCCAGGTCGGCACGTCACCACCGGTGGCGTGCCGACGTCCGTCACAGCGATTCGATGAGGCGCAGGGACGCCTTGATCTCCTCGTCGGTGGGAGCGACGTCGACGGTCTGTCCGGAGAGGTGGCTCTCGTAGGCGCCGAGGTCCAGCAGTCCATGGCCGCTGAGTCCGACCAGGACGACCCGCTCCTCGCCCTCGTCGCGCGCCCGCACCGCCTCGTCGATCGCGGCGGCGACGGCGTGGGCCGACTCGGGGGCGGGAACGAGCCCTTCGGCCTTCGCGAACGCGGCGCCGCTCTCGAAGACGCGGGTCTGGGAGTAGGAGGTCGCCTCCACCATGCCGTTGTCGTACATGGCGCTGACGATCGGAGCGGCGCCGTGGTATCGCAGGCCCCCGGCGTGGATGTGGTAGGCCGTGAACGTGTGCCCCAGGGTGTACATCTTGACCGCGGGGGTCACACCGGAGTAGTCGGTGTAGTCCAGCATGTAGCTGCCCCTGGTCATCTTGGGGCACGCGTCGGGCTCCACCGCCAGGAACCGCGTCCCGCTGTTCTCCGCCAGCGCCGCCCGGTAGAAGGGGAAGGTCAGCCCGGCGAAATTGCTGCCCGCCCCCATCGCGCCGATCACGACGTCGGGGAACTCGCCGGCCAGCTCCATCTGCAGCAGGGCCTCCTCGCCGATGACCGTCTGGTGCATGAGGACGTGGTTCTCTCCGCTGCCGATCGAGAACCGCGCCTCCTTCCGGCCGTTGGCGTACTCGATCGCCTCGGCGTTGGCGATCCCGAGGGTGCCCGGCGAATCCGGGTCGGCGCGCAGGGCGGCCCTGCCCACCTCCGTCCTCGTGCTGGGGCTCGGGACGACCTCGGCGCCGTTCAACCGCATCAGCGTGCCCCGGTACGGCTTCTGCTCGTAGCTGGACCGCACCATGAACACGGTGCAGGCCATCCCGTACGGGTGGCAGGCCATCGCGAGCGCGGTGCCCCACTGGCCGGCGCCGGTCCCCGTCACCATCTCCCTGACGCCGGACCTGCCGTAGTAATAGGCCTGTGCCAGCGCGGTGTTTATCTTGTGGCTGCCGGACGGACTGGTGCCTTCGTACTTGAAATAGATGTGCGCCGGGGTGTCGAGGGCCTTCTCCAGCCTGGACGCCCGGAAAAGGGGTGTCGGGCGCCAGCGCTGGTACTCCGATCGAACGGGGCCGGGTATCTCGACGTAGCGCTCACGGCCGATGCTCTGGCGGTACATCGACAACGGCAGTTGCGGCTGCAGCGGCGCCGAACCGCCGTTCCTCGGCGGCGCCGGCCGTGCCGGGGGCACCTCGATCGGAAGGTCGGCGAGGATGTTGTACCAGTGCGTGGGAACGCGGTCACGGTCCAGTTCGAAAACATCGCGCATGTTACGCTTTTCCGCCCTCCGCGCCGATGATTCCGCTGATCATGTCGACAAGGCTTCCCACGTTCCTCAGTTCGGCGAGCATCACGTCCTCGTCGTCGATCTCGATGCCGAACTCTTTCTCGATCTCCACGAGGGTGTGCAGCAGGCTCAGGGAGTCCATGCCCACGACCGGCGAGTAGAGCGAGACCGTGTCGTCCAGGCGTTCGGGGGCGACGTCCAGATCGAGAACGCGGATCATGATGCTCTTGATCTGCGCCGACAGATCCGCGTTGCTGGCACGATCCATGGCATGCACCTCGTCTGCGGCGTCGGCCCGGGAATGGCGGGGGTGAGTCGGCAGGAGTGAGTCGGCAGGACGGGAATCGATACCCGCGGAGGGAGGGCGCCCGTTTCGGGGAACGGCGCATCGCTTACCGGCCACCTGGCCGTCCGAGCCCCGGTTCTTGCCGACGAACCGGTGGCAGGCCGTCCACGGCCGGAACGTTTTCCGCTTCGATTGGCTGACGGTCCGTACCGTACGACAGGCGTCCGGGGGGCGCAAGAGGCCGTACGGAGCTCTCCGCCGGCGGCCATTTGGCAGAAGTTGGGCTTCTCAAGATCGCTTCACGGATGCACAATGACAGCGATCGGTGCGGCGCGGCCGGGTTTCCCGTGGCCGCCTGGCGGACCGGAGGGGCGACGCTTGCGATTCCGCGCGGTGGTGGCGACCGTCCCGCCGCCGGCGATTCTCGATATGGCATGACATCCCGCTCGGGGGATTGGAGAGCCATGCGGTTCGAATGGGACGGCGACCAGGACGGGCTGTACCGCGTTTTCCGCGCGTTCGGCGAAGAGGCGCTGAGCAAGGACGTGACCGAGCGGGACAGGATCGGGCTGTTCAGCCGCGACGATTGGTCGCGGTGCGCCGAGCAGGGTGTGCTCGGCCTGATCCTGCCGTCCGAATACGGGGGATCCGGGTGCGGTCCCGTCGACTATGCGCACGCGATGGAGGGTCTCGGGCACGGCTGCCTCGACAACGGCCTCATGATGGCGATCGGCGCCCACGTCCTGGCCGTCGAGGTGCCGGTCTGGAAGTTCGGCGACGAGGAGCAGCGGCGCGCGTACCTGCCCGGGCTCGCCGCCGGCCGGCTCGTCGGGGCCAACGCGATGACCGAGCCGGGAAGCGGGTCGGACGCGCTGTCGCTCGCCACCACGGCCGAGCGCGACGGCGACTCCTACGTCCTGACCGGACGCAAGCGCTATGTGACGAACGCGCCCGTCGCCGACGTGTTCGTCGTCTACGCGACCGTCGACCCGGAGCTCGGATTCACCGGAGTCACCGCCTTCCTGGTCGAGCGCGGCGATCCCGGCGTCTCGGTGCACGAGCAGGCCGAGAAGATGGGTCTTCGCACCGCCCGCTGGGGCGAGGTCGAGCTGGACGGGTGCCGCGTTCCCGCCTCCCGGCGACTCGGTGCCGAAAGGCAGGGATCCGCCGTGTTCGCGCAGACGATGGCGTGGGAACGGGCGCTTCTGCTGGCGCCGTGGCTCGGCGTCATGGGGCGGGAGATCGAGGAGTGCACGCGCTTCTGCCGGCGGCGCCGCCAGTTCGGCAGGCACATCGGGCGCTACCAGTCGGTCTCCAACAGGATCGTCGACATGCGGATCCGCTGGGAGATCTCCCGCATGCTCCTGCACCGCGCCGCGGCGGAACTCGACGGCGCGGAGGCGAGCATCTTCCCCGAGGTCGGCAAGCTGTACGTGAGCGAAGCGGCGGCGGAGATCTTCACCAGCGCGATGCAGGTGTACGGGGCGCTCGGCTATTCCTCCGACGGGCGCGCCGAGCGCAATCTCCGGGACGCCCTCGGCATGACGATCTCCTCGGGCACCTCGGACATGCAGCGAGTGATCATCTCCGGGAAGCTCGGCCTCGCCTGGCCGGAATCCGAGGGAGGCGGGGAGGGAAGGTGAACGGTCTGAGCGACTGCCTGCGCCACTGGGCCGGAACGCGTCCGGAGGCCCCGGCGGTCGAGTTCCGAGGCGAGGCGCTGACCTACGGCGAACTGGACCGGCGCAGTTCGGCCCTCGCCCGCACGCTGGCCGAAGGCGGCGTCGTCCCCGGTGACAGGGTCGTCCTGTGGCTGCACAAGTCGATCGAGGCGGTCATCGCCGTCTACGGGGTGCTGAAGGCCGGCGCGGCCTACGTGCCCGTCGACCCGAGCGCGCCCTTCAAACGGGCCGGCCACATCATCGCCCACTGCGAGGCCGCCTGCGTGATCGCCCAGGAAGACCGGGTCGAATGGCTGCGGAAGAACTCCTCCTGCCGGATCGTGTCCACCGGTCCGGCCGCGGACGCGTCCGTCACCGGCTGGGAGGAGGCGCTCGCCGCCGCTCCGGCGGAGGGCGAAGCCGGACCCGACCTCGACCTCCACAGTCCGGCCTTCATCCTCCATACATCGGGATCGAAGGGCGTCCCCAAGGGCGTCGTGCTCTCCCACGGCAATGCCGGCGCGTTCGTGGAATGGGCGGTCGACGCATTCGGTCTGGGCCCCGCCGACCGGGTCTCCAGCCACGCGCCCTTTCACTTCGACCTGTCCGTGCTCGACCTGTTCGCGACGTGCAGGGCGGGCGGCTGCGTGGTGCTCGTCCCGGAGAGCCAGGTCGGGCTCGGGGGCGCCCTCAACAAGTTCGTCGCCGAGCAGCGCATCACCGTCTGGTACTCGGTTCCCGGAGCGCTGACCCGCATGCTGGCCGCGAAGAACAGCGGACTGCTGGCCGGGTCGCGGCTGCGGGTCGTCCTGTTCGCCGGTGAGACGTTCCCGATCGCCCGGCTCCGGCACCTGCACTCGCTCGTCCCGGAGGTCGGTTTCTACAACCTCTACGGCCCGACGGAGACCAACGTCTGCGTCTTCCACCGCGTCCGCGAGCCGGACGTCGCGGAGCACCGCCGGCAGCCCGTGCCGATCGGCCGCGCCTGCCCGTACGCGGCGACGTTCATCGTCGACGGGGCCGGGCGTCCGGTGGAGCACGAGCCGGGCGCGTCCGGGGAGCTGTGCGTCGCCGGAGACTCGGTGATGCTCGGCTACTGGCGCGACGACGACCTCACGGCGGAGAGGACCCTGTCGATCGCCCAGGCCGGCCTGGAGACGGTGCGCGCGTACCGGACCGGAGACCTGGTCCGGCTCGACGACGAGCTGAACTACGTCTTCTGCGGACGTGAGGACGACATGGTGAAGATACGGGGCCACCGCGTCGAGATCGGCGAGATCGAGGCGGTCCTGTCGGCCGCGGACAACGTCCGGGAGGCCGCGTGCGTGGCGGTCGACGACGGCACCGGGGAACGGGTCGTCGAGGCGTACGTGGTCCCCGAGACGCACCCGCTCGACGTCTCGGCCGTGCGCCGGCACTGCCTGGCCGAGATCCCGCGCTACATGGTCCCGGAGCGGTTCCACGTCAGGACCGCGTTCCCGGTCACCGGCACCGGGAAGATCGACAGGAAGCGGCTGGGAGAGACCCGGGCGGATCCGCGATGAAAGTCCTGACCGAGACGTGGCGGAGCGCGTCGATCGGCCGGGAGAAGTCGGTGAACGTCCTCCTGCCGTCCCGGTACTCGTCGACCGGCCGCGCGTTTCCGGTGCTGTACCTCCTGCACGGCTTCGGCGGCAACCGGAACACATGGCTCCAGTGCGGCGACCTCTCGACCGTCGTGGATTCGGCCGGGCTGGTCGTGGTCCTCCCCGAATCCGGACGCTCGTGGTTCATCAACGACGCCCGGGGGCGGCGCTACGAGGACTACCTCGTGCACGAGGTCGTCGGCCATGTCGATGACGCCTTCAACACCGTGGCGTCCCGGGACGGGCGAGGCGTCGGCGGGTTCTCCATGGGCGGGGCCGCCGCCCTCTACCAGGCGTTGCGGCACGGTGAGGTGTTCTCGGTGGTGTGCAGCAACGCGGGCGCCTTCGAGGCCCCCCTGCGGGAAGGCGACCCCTACGACCACCTGCGGGACGGGCAGAGGCTGGCCATGCCGACCACGAGGGACCACGAGCGCGTCTGGGGGCCGGTCGGCAGCGAGGTCCGGCGCGAGTACGACCCGTACCGCGCGCTCCGGGACCGGGACGCGAAGCACCCGATCGAAGTGCATCTCGACGTCGGCCTGGACGACTATCCCCGCATGATCGGCATGAACCGGAGAATGCGCGCGGCCCTCGCGGCCGGCTCCGTTCCCCACCGCTACCGGGAACGGCCCGGCGGGCACGACTGGGAGTTCGTCAACGCCGGCCTTCCCGACCTCTTCGCGTTCGCGCGGAGCCGCCTCCTTTCCGCCTGACCCGCGCACCCAAGAGGACAACGGAAGGAGCGCACATGTGCGGCATAACCGGATGGGCCGACTGGACGCGGGACCTCTCCGCGCAGGGCCCCGTCGTGACCGCCATGACGCGGACCCAGGCGCCGCGCGGCCCCGACGACGAGGGGACGTGGCTGTCCCGCCACGCCGCACTGGGCCACCGGCGGCTCGCCGTCATCGACATCGAGGGCGGGCGGCAGCCCATGCGGCGGGACGGGCGCGACGGCGAGCCGGTCGTCATCACGTTCAGCGGCGAGATCTACAACTTCCACGAGCTCCGTGCGGAGCTGCGCTCCGCCGGCTGGTCGTTCAGCACCCGGTCGGACACCGAAGTGCTGCTGACGGCCTATCTCCAATGGGGCGCGGATCTCGTCACGCGCCTCAACGGAATGTACGCCTTCGCCATCTGGGACGAACACGCGCGACGGCTGCTTCTGGTGAGGGACCGGCTCGGCATAAAACCGCTCTACTACGCCCGGCTGGGCGACGGGATCATCTTCGGGTCGGAGCCCAAGGCGCTGCTGGCCCATCCCGAGATGAAGGCCGAGGTGGATCTGGAGGGCCTCGCCGAGCTGACGGCCGTCCCGCGCGCGAGGACGCCCGGCCACGCCGTCTACCGCGGGATGCGGGAGCTCAAGCCGGGGTGCCTGGTCGTCGCCGACGCCTCCGGATGCCGCGAGAGCCGGTACTGGCGGCTGGAGGCCCGCCCCCACACCGAGGACTTCCGCGCGACGACGGACGAGGTCCGCTCCCTGCTCACCGACATCGTCAGGCGCCAGATCGTGGCGGACGTGCCGGTCGGCACGCTGCTGTCCGGAGGGATCGACTCCAGCGCGATCACGGCCCTGGCGGCGCGGGAGTTCGCGGGGGAGCTGACCAGCTACTCGGTGAGCGTCCCGGCGCCGGCGCGCCCGGGCAGCGACCTGTGGCGGCCCAGCCCGGACGAGCCGTACGCGCGCCTGGTCGCCGAACGGCTCGGCCTCAAGCACTCCGTGGTCCAGGTCGGCACCGGCGCTCTCGTCGAGGGGCTCGACCGCGGGCTGCGGGCGCGCGACCTCCCCGGCTGGGGCGATCTCGACATCTCGATGTACCACCTGTTCAGCGGGGTCCGGGAAGACTGCACGGTCGCGCTGTCGGGGGAGTCGGCCGACGAGATGTTCGGCGGCTACGCCTGGCAGGTCGACGACCGGTACGTCCGGCACACCTCGTTCCCCTGGATGTACGCGCGGCGCCAGCCGCAGTTCCTGCTCCGCGAGGAGGTGAGGCGCGCGATCCGGCCGGAGGACTACGAGGCCGACCGCTACCGGGAGGCGCTGGCGGAGGTCCCGCACGTGGACGGGGAGGACCGCACCGGACGCAGGCAGCGGGAGGTCTTCCACCTCGGCCTGACCCGCTGGCTGGGCGCGCTGCTGGACCGCAAGGACCGGATGAGCATGGCCGTCGGCCTCGAGGTGCGGGTCCCCTTCGCCGACCACCGGCTCGCCGAGTACCTGTTCAACGTGCCCGCGGACATGAAGGCCGACGGGGGGACGGAGAAGGCGCTGCTGCGCCGGGCGTGCGCGGACCTGCTCCCGGAGGAGATCGTGAACAGGCCCAAGAGCGCCTACCCGGCCAGCCGGGACCCCGGCTACGTCGAGACGCTGAAGAACCTGGTCATCGAGATGATCGACGAGCCGGGCGCGCCGCTGTTCGACCTCATGGACCGGGCGAGGGTCCGCCGGGCGGTCACCTCCGAACTGGACGCGCTGCCCGGCCCGATCACCGCCCGGACCTCGGCGATCGGCCTGTCCTACCTGCTCGAACTGAACCGGTGGCTCACCCGGGTCCGCGTCGTGGCGTGACCCGGCGCGGCCGTCACCCCCGCGTCCCCTCCGGCCGCGCGTAGCGCCGGCGCAGCTCCTCCTTCCGGATCTTCCCCGTCGCGGTCGTGGGAAGGACCTCCAGGAGTTCGAGCCGCCGCGGCCAGTACGCCTTGGTCATCCCGGCCTCGTCCAGGGAGCTCTGCAACTCCTCCAGGGTGACCGGGGAGGCCGCGGAGACCGGCGTCACCACCGCGCAGATCGTCTCGTCCTCGTGCTCGTCGGGGATGCCGATGACCGCGACGTCGCGCACGCCCGGATGCCGTCCGATGATCGACTCCAGGTCGGTGACCGGCGCGATGTTCGCATTGCGCAGGATCATGTCCTTGGCCCGGCCGGTGATCCGGATGCCGCCCCGGCCGTCCGGCCGGGCCAGGTCTCCGGTGTTGAACCATCCGTCCTCGTCGAGGTCGGCGGCGTACAGCTCGTCCCGCCGGTAGTAGCCGAGGCACTGCGTCGGCCCCCGCACCCACAGCACGCCCTCGCCCCCGGTCCGGTCCGACACGGGGTCGATCCGCAGCTCCATGTCGGAGATGGGGCTCCCGTCGCTGTGGGCGGCCCAGTCCTCCGGATCGTCCGGGCGGGTGATCGTCACCGGGCCGTTCTCGGTCATGCCCCACAGCGAGTGCAACCGCAGCCCGAAGACGCTCGCGGTCTCGGCGATGAAGTACGGGGGGATCGGCGCCGAGCCGCTGACCAGCCACGCCAGTGCGGGCAGCGCGCGCGGCGCGGACCGCTGCTCCTTGATCAGGCTCAGCAGGTAGAAGGGGGCGCAGTAGAAGAACGTGACCCCGTGCCGGGCCATGAGGTCGAGAGCGTCGCCGGGGTCCTTGGCGTCCTGGAACGCCATGGTGCCGCCCAGCGTCAGCGGCATCAGCATGCCCTGCACGACACCGGTGTAATGCGTGTAGAGCGCGGTGGTGTACATGACGAGCGTCTCGTCGAGGCCGAAGGTCTCCGCCTCGCCGCGAACGGCGGCGTACAAGGTGTTCTGGCTGTGCAGGACCCCTTTGGGATCGCTCGTCGTGCCCGAGGTGAACAGGACCAGGTACGGGTCGTCGGGCCCGAGCTCCCGCTCGTCGAGCAGGTGGCCGTGCCGCTCCTCCCAGGCGGTCCCGAAGAAGAACGACTCGAAGTCCTCGGTGCCGTCCGGTCCCTGCCCGTCCGCGACGAACACGCGCTCCAGGGACGGCAGCTCCGCGGCCAGCTCGGCGCCGAGCTCGCCCAGCCGGTCGCCGTTGTCCTCCTCCATGGTGACGAGGACCCGCGCCTCGGTGACGCGCAGCATGACGTCGAGCTCGCGGCGCCGGTAGGTCTTCATGAGGGGGCAGTACACGACCCCGGCCCGGATGCAGCCGAGCGTGATCGCGGCGAGTTCCCACCGGTCGGTGAGCTGGGCCGCGAACACGTCCCCGGGCCGCAGGCCGAGCTCGACCAGAGCGCCGGCGCACCGGTCGGCGGCGGCGGCGAGCCGCGCGTAGTCGAGCCGGTGCGTCCGCCCGTCGGACTGGCGCCTGGTGACGACCGCCGCCTTCTCCGGCCTTTCGCGCACGTGCCGCCGGAGGTCGTCGAGAAAGGTCTCGTCCCGCCACCAGCCGCGGTCACGGTAGCTCGCAGAGGTCGGGGTCATGCCTGCACCACCATCACATCTTCGGGAAGGGTGGACGGTCCGCGCGGAATTGGAGATCAACATAACCCGGATTCCCGCCCGGTCACCACCCTTGGAACCGCGCCCGAATTCCGGTCAGGCGCGGTCGCGGACCAGCGAGTACCGGTGCTCGACGGACCCGTCGGGGAAGGTGCGGGAGCCGGTGAGCTGGAGGGGGGCGGCGCCGCTCTTCTCCATGGTGAGCCGGAGGCCGTCGCCGAGGAGGATGGGCATGACGACCACGCCGAGTTCGTCCAGCGCGTCGATGTCGCGGAACGCCTGGATGGTCTGCCGGCCGCCGACCAGGTGGACGTCGCCGGTGAAGTCCGCCTCCCGCATGAGACGGAGCAGTTCGGCCGGGTCCGAGGCGGACACGACGCCGTCGGGGGTCCCCTCCGGGAGGGGACCGCCGGTGAGCACGAAGACCCGGAGGTTCGGCCACGGCCAGTGCGACGACCCCACCGCGGGCGCGAAGGTGTTGCGGCCCATGACCACCGCGCCGCAGTCGGCGATGAACTCCGGATGGCCGTGCGAGACGCCGGACTCGAAGTCCGGTGCGGTGAGGATGGTGGGCAGCCCGTCCGGTGAGGCGATGAAACCGTCGACGCTGACGGCCATGTGTGTGCGGATGCGCATGGGGGATCCCTTTCGGTCTGGTGTCCCTCCAGAATCTCGGGCACGGGAGGCGAGCACATTGGGCTGATGCCCAAGACGGACCGTCATCGCCTCTTTAGATTTCGGGCGCGGGCTATTCTGTGGCGATGGCGAGCCGTTTGGTGAGCCCGGTGCTGGTGGGCAGAGGGCCGGAGCGTGCGGCACTTCTGGCCGCGTACGGCGAGGCCCGGCACGCGGCGACCGTGGTGCTCGTCGGCGGCGAGGCCGGCATGGGCAAGACCAGGCTGGTGCGGGACTTCACGTCCGGGCTGGGGTCCTCCGCGCGAACGGTGGTGGGCGGCTGCACCGATCTGGGCATGGACGGGCCGCCGTTCGGCCCCTTCGTGACGGCCCTGCGCCGGCTGGTGCGGGCGATGGGCGTCCCCGCGGCGACGAGGCTGCTCCCGGGCGGCGGCAGGCGGGGGCTGGCCCGGCTGCTGCCGGAGCTGGGCGAGGACGACGGTGACCCGGACCGCGCCCTCGGCCGTGCCCGGCTCTTCGAGGAGATCCTCCTGCTGCTGGAGGGCGGCGCGGCCGACCGGCCGCTGGTCGTGGTCCTGGAGGATCTGCACTGGGCCGACCGCTCGACCGGCGAGCTCCTGGCCTTCCTCGCGCAGAACGTCGGCGGACCGGGCCTGCTGCTCGTCGGGACGTACCGGCCCGACGAGATCACCGCCGCGCATCCGCTGCGGCCGCTGGTCTCGCGCGTGGAGGGCGTCCACCGGATCGCACTGGCGGGGCTGACCCGTGACGCGGTGGCGCAGCAGGTCGGCGCGCTGCTCGACCACGAACCCGACGAGCCGCGGGTGGACCGGATCTTCCGCCGCAGCGGCGGGAACCCGCTGTTCGTCGAGGCGCTGGTGGACGCCGGCGACGCCCCGGTCCGGTCGTTGCGGGAACTGCTGCGGACGGACGTCGAGCGCCTGCCCGAGCCGAGCCGGCGGGTCGTGCACGCGGCCGCGGTGGCGGCCGGGCCCGTGGAGCACACCCTGCTGGCCGCGCTCACCGGGATGGGCGACCTGGAGTTCGAGGACGCGCTCCGGCCGCTCGTGCGCCGCAGGCTCCTGGACGTGGTCGAGGGCGGGTACGCCTTCCGCCGCGACCTGATCCGCGAGGCGGTCTACGACGGGCTGCTGCCCGGCGAGCGCGTGCGGCTCCACCGGCGCTGCGCCGAGGCGATCAGCGCCGACCCGCGGCTGGTCCCCGCCGATCGCGCCCTGATCGAGATCGCCGTGCACTGGTACGCGGCCGGCGAGGACGCCCGCGCCGCCGAGGCCGCCTGGCGGGCCGCCGAGTCGGCCCGCAGGGCGTACGCGTACGCGGAGCGCCACCGCATGCTCGACCGCGTCCTGCGGCTGTGGGACCGGTTGCCGGACCTGCCGGACCGGATCGGCGCCGACCGGGCCGCGGTCCTGGAGATGGCCGCCGAGGCCTGCCTGAACGCGGGCGAGCTGGAGGCCGGGATCGCCGTGGCGACCGCCGCGCTGGACGAGTCGCCCGGCCCCGAGCGCGCCGCCGCGCTGCTGGAGATCCGGGCGGCGCTGCGCGACCGCAACGGCGAGGATCCGCTGCCCGACCTGGGGAGGGCCGTCCGGTCGCTGCCGCCGGCCCCGCTCTCGGCGGTGCGCGGCCGGCTGCTGGCCGAGCTGGCCACCGCCCAGCGCAACCACCGCCGGTTCGCGCCGGCCCGGGCGGCGGCCGAGGAGGCGCTGGAGATCGGGCGGCGGACCCGTGACCGCGCCGTCCAGGCGAGGGCGCTCGTCACGCTCGGCGCGCTGGCCGCGGCCGGGGCGGACCCGGCGACCGCGAGCGATCTGTTCGGCCAGGCCGGCGCGGCCGCCGCCGACGCCGGGGCGCACGACACCCGGCTCCTGGTGGCGGCCACCGAGTCGGACGCCCTGGAGGCCGCCGGCGAGCATGCCCGGGCGGCGCGGGTCGCGCGCGAGGGGATGGCCCTCGCGGACGGCCTCGGGCTGGCCCGTACCCGCGGCACGCTCCTGGCGCCGAACCTGTCGGAGTCGCTGCTCTCGCTCGGTCGCTGGGCCGAGGCGAGCGAGGTCAACCGGAACGCCCTGAGCCTGGCGCCGCCGCCGCTCTACCAGGCGTACCTGCGGATGATCCAGGCGACCGTCGACCTCAGGCGCGGAGACCTGGACCGGGCCGGGGCGGCGGCCGGGCAGGCCAGGGCCGCCATGCGCGGCAACAGCCGCGGAGAGGAGTCGTGCCTGGAACCCGATCTGCTGGACTGCCGGCTGGCCCGCGTCAGGCAGGACGCCGGAGCGCTGACCGCGGTCGTCGGCCACGTCCTCGACGACCACGACCTGCTGGCCAGCCCCCGGTACGGCTGGCCCCTGCTGCTCGCCGCCGCGCAGGGCCTGAACGACCACCGGCGGGCCGGGGGCTCGATGGAGCGGCTGATCACCTGGGCCGGGAAGCTCACGGTCGGCGGCCGGCTCCAGCGGGCGTACCAGGTGACGTTCGAGGCCGAGGCGGGCGAGCCCGGCCTCGGCGCATGGCACCGGGCGATTGCGGCGTGGCGCGACCTGGAGCAGCCGTACGCCCTGGCCGAGACCCTGGTGCGCGCCGCACGCGCGGCCCTGTCGGCCCAGGACAGGAAGCAGGCCGCCGTCCTACTGGCCGAAGCGACGTCGATCGCGACCGGCCTGGGGGCGGCTCCTCTGCGCGCCGAGGCCGAGAAGCTGGCCAGGCGGTCCCGGCTGACCTCCGGCGCGGCCGCCCCGCCCGCCCGGCGGGAGGCCCCGGCCGGGCTCACCGGCCGCGAGCTCGAAGTACTGGAGCTCGTGGCCGCCGGGCTGAGCAACCGCCAGATCGGCGAGCGGCTGTTCATCTCCGCCAAGACCGCCGGCGTCCATGTGTCGAACATCCTGGCCAAGCTGGGTGTCACGACCCGTCTCGAAGCCGCCGCATGGGCCCACCGAACCCGCCTTTTCGACGCGAGGTGACCGCCGGCGGGAGTGATGTTCGGGGTTTTCCTGGACCGCGCGGCACCATCCGGCCACTGGAAAGAGTGGTTTCCACGATGTAGTGCGGCGACTACTCAGCGCACTCTGCGGTGAGCCGAGTCTCACAGCCGTCCACCAGAGCGGCGGCCGGGAAGACCGTGGAGGAACCTCGATGGCGAGTGAAGGCATATTCCGGTTCATGACCGTGCGCCCGGCGCGCAGGCAGGCGACCCTGGCCGGGATGCCGGTCATGGTCGAGACGTCCGACCTCTACCGGCGGCTGGCCGAGGCCGCGGCGGAGGGCGCCGACCGGGAGAGGCTCCGCGAGATGGCGAGCGGTCCCGCCCGGCCGGACGCGGCCGCGCGCACCGCCGGGCTGGACCTCGCCCCCCTGCGGGCCTGGTTCTACGCGAACGAGAAGAGCACGCTGGGCGAGGCCGACCTGGACGGCTGCGTCTCGCGGGCCTACGGGCGGTCCCTGGCCGAGCTGGTCGACGCGCCGGAGTTCGCCGCGGCCCGGGCCGAGCTGAGCGACCGGCTGCTGGCGGCGGCGCTCCGCGGCGACGTCGAGGGGACCGCCGAGCGGGATCTGCTCGACGCCAAGCTTCTCTCGCTGGCCGCCTCGGCCGGGGCGGCCGGGCAGGAGCGATCACTCGGCGACGTCATGAGCACGCCGGCGACGCTGCCCTCGTTCCTGGGGCGACTCGCGCCGGCTCCGCCGTCCGCGCCGGTGCCGCCCGTCCCGGCTGAGCGCGACGACGGGGAGAGGGCCTGGCTGGACGACCTGGGCCGCGCGCACCGCGAGCTGCTCAGGCTGGTCCACGACGGCAGGCACCTGGTGTTCTCGTCGGTGACCGCCGCGGCGGCCCCGGGCGCCGCCGCCGAAGCCCCGGAGGCGGCGAGCGCCGAGCCGATGCTCTCCGCCGACGCCGTGGCGGGGCTCAGCGAGGAGACGCGGGGAGTGCTGGACCGGCTGGGGCTGCTCGCCGGCGACCTGCGGCCGTTCCGGGCGATCCCCGCGGTCGAGGCCGAGCTGCACCACGCCGCCGGGCAGGCCGCGGCGGACGTCCGGCCGACCGGGACCCTGGCCTTCGACGGGGGCGAGATCGACCTGGACCGGTTCCACCGGGCCATGAGCGCCCGGGGCGAGGGGCTCGCCGCCGGGCCGCCGCCGCCCGCGCCGCAGCACTCCGCCGCCGGGGTGGCCGACCTGCTGGTGGTGCGGCAGAAGATCAAGGCCTACGAGCTGGGGGAGTTCGCCCACGTCGAGAACATCATGGCGGGGGAGACGCGGGAGCGTTCGACCCGCCGGCTCACCCAGGTGGAGGTGACCACGGAGGACGAGACGGAGACCGAGACCGAGAAGGAGCGGGACCTGCAGTCCACCGAGCGGGACGAGCTGCAGAACGAGGCGGAGAAGCACGTCAAGAGCCAGCTCGACATCGAGGCCGGGCTCCAGGTGAGCGGGAGCTACGGCCCGGCCGCGTCGTTCTCCTCCAGCGTCAAGGCCGGAAGCTCGACGTCCACCGAGGAGTCCCAGCGCAAGGCGTCCTCGTTCTCGCAGGAGGTCACGCAGCGCACGGCGGAGAAGGTGCGCGAGCGCGTCCGCAGCCTCGTCCGGCGGCGGACGCTGGAGGAGTTCGAGGAGACCAACCGGCACGCGTTCAGCAACAGCTTCGCCAAGCACGTCCGCGGCATCTACCGGTGGCTGAACAAGGTCTACGACGCGCAGGTCTTCAACTACGGCCAGCGGTTCATGTTCGACTTCGTGGTGCCCGAGCCGGCGGCGTACTACCTCTACGGCCTGGTGGAGAACCCGCCGCAGGACAGCGAGCTGGTGAAGCCGCAGGCGCCGGCCATGCCCGACGGGCAGCCCCTGCGGCCGTCCTACCTGACCCGCGGCAACTACACCGAGTTCGTCGCCCGCTACCGCGTCGTCAACGCGCCCGCTCCGCCGCCGTCGACCCGCACGGTCACGTTCTCCGACAAGCAGGACGGCACCACCACGACCAACTTCGGCCGCGCCGGGAAGATCGACATACCGGAGGGGTACGCCGCCAAGAGCGTGACCGTGCAGGCGACCCATCTGTTCGAGGCCGGCAGCGTGCACAACTTCCACATCGTGATCGGCGGCCAGCTGTACATCTACACCGACATCTTCGGCGCCAAGAGCGGGACGGCCTCCGGGGAGAAGGAGCTCTCCGTCTCGATCGCCGTGACGGCCCTGTGCTGGTCGGTCGGCGTGGACGTGGAGTGCGTCGTCACCGCGGAGGCGGAGGCCCGGTGGCAGCAGTCGGTCTACGACGCCGTCATCGCCGCCTACCAGCAGCAGCTCGCGGAGTACAACGAGAGGGCCGCGCAGCGGGAGCTCCAGCGCAGCACCAACCAGCAGTTCGGCCGCAACCCGCTGGTCAACCGGCGGGTGGAGCGCGACGAGCTGAAGAAGTGGGTCATCATGATGCTGGCCAAGAAGCCCGACCTGAACCTCGACTCCTTCCAGCCGCCGGTGCCCAAGACCCCGCCCGAGCCGGTTCTCGACCTCGACAAGGCCAACGCCAACGGCAAGTACATCCGGTTCCTGGAGAACGCCTTCGAGTGGCAGAACATGCTCTACGTCTGCTACCCCCACATGTGGGGCCGGCGGGCCCGGTGGATCTCCGCGCTGAACATCACCGACCCGGACGCCGACTTCGCCGCCTTCCTGCGCGCCGGCGCGGCGCGCGTGCAGGTGCCGGTGCGGCCCGGCTTCGAGAGCGCCGTCGCCTACTTCGTGTACACCGGCAACATCTGGGACGGCAACGACGTCCCGCGGATCGACGACGAGCTGTACGTGCCGATCATCGATGAGATCACCACCAACCTCGGCAAGCTCGACAACGGCGTGCCGTACCCGGCGAACTCCAAGCCCTGGGAGGTGGTCATCCCCACCGACCTGGTGCTGGTCCAGGACGTCTCGGACGTGCCCCCGCTGCGGGACGCGCTGAAGCCCTCCGCCCCGGTGGCGCTGGCGGACGGGGAGACCGGCCGGGGCGAGGGGGCCGCGGACGCTCCCGCCGGGTCCGGCGCCGGGCACGAGGCCGCGAGCGGTCGATGACCGCCTACCGGCTGCACGCCGACTTCGACCGCGACGGCAGGCTCTCCGCGCGGCCGGGCGAATGGGCGCGGCGGCAGGCGCCGCCGGGGGCCCTGGTCCGCGCCAACCTGGACGACGACGCCCGGCGGCTGCCTACAACGGTCACCCGCGGCGACCCCGTCCGGCTGGACCGCGAGCTGCCGGTGAAGACGGCCGGGGACGACGAACCGGCCGGGCTGCTCGTGGAGGAGGTCACCGCGGCCCCCGGCCCGCTGTTCGTCGTGCTGCGGGTCGCGGACGCCGCGCGATGCGCGGTGGTCGACGCCACCGGCAGGCGGCTCGCCGGGGCCGCCGGGGCGGGGAACCGGGTCCGTTTCCGGCTGCCGGTCGCGCCGTTTCCCCGCAGGCTGGCGCTGGAGGCGGTGGACCTTCCGGCCGCTCCGCCGGCCGCCGCGGCGCTCAGCGGACCGGCTCCGGGGCTCCCGGACGGCCGAGTCACGGTGTGGCTGGAGCGCGACGACCCGGCCGGCACCGTCGTCGAGGACGAGGTGCTGTTCACCGTGTCCCCGCTCGTCCTCATCGGGAACGCGGGCGCGCTGGAACGGCTCTACATGTGCCAGGTCACCGCGGACGACCCGGCCAGGCCCCTGGACGACAACGGTCCCGCCGTCGCGGAGGTGCAGGCGGCGCTCCAGCCGCTCGGCGTGCCGCTGACCCTCGTCCCGATGGAGGTGCACGGCGGCGACAGCTGGATCCAGGACCAGTACCAGCTCGGCTTCACCGAGACCCCGGACGGGCCGACGCGCGTGCTCCTCCACACGCCGCGCACCCGTTCGGACGCCGCGCAGGGGGTCGTCGCGCCCAACCTGAGCTCGATGGTGACCGCCCACTTCCCGAGCCGGGACCTCGGGATCTGCCAGTCGTTCTGGGACCGGGAGCTGACCATCGCCTCCCCGGACGGCACGACCGGGCGGCTCGGCTTCATCGGCAGCGACCGCGCCCTGGTGATCATGATCCGGGTCAAGATGCTGCGCCGGCAGCTGTTCGAGTCCATCGCGCGGATCGGCACCGACGTCGAGCTGAACACGACCGTGGCGGTGTTCGGCGACGCGACCGTCGAGTTCTTCCGCGCCCGCAACGAGCTGCCCGCGCTGGCCGGCCGGCTGAAGCAGGTCGCCAGGGCGGCGGCCGAACGTCCGGACTCGCCCTTCTACAAGCAGCACGACAAGCTCGGCCGGCTCGTCCAGAACGCCGAGAAGCAGGTCGAGGACGTCCGGCGGGAGATCCCGGTCCCGCAGGGCGCGCCCCAACTCCGGCTGCGGCTGCCGGCCGTGGGGAAGCTGCCTCAGCAGGACTTCCTGATGTCCGAGGCGGAGGTGGGCCGCCTGGAGAAGCGCCTCCAGCAGTGGCACTCCAGCCACAACTTCGGCGGCAACATCGAGGTGGGGCCGCCGCATGCCAAGGCCCCGGCGGGCGTGGTGGTCGTCGGCAACCAGACCACGCCGCAGCCGGACGGCTCCACCGCGACCGACATGGACCCCGAGCTCCTGGCCTTCCTGCGCGGGCAGGCGCAGGGCCGCCAGCGGGTGCTGGAGGTCGACACCAGCTGGCTCGACGTCGGCCACGTGGACGAGGTGCTGGCGTTCGTCCCCGACCTGCGCGACCCGCAGAGCCCGAAGGGCGCCGTGCTGCGCTCCTCGCCGCTCGTCGCGCTGAAGCTCGTCGAGGCCGCACGGCAGGAGTTCATGGCGGGCCTCTCGCCGGGCGAGCTGACCCGGTACAAGAACTGGATCCCCACCCGCACCGGGCGGCTCACCTACGAGGGCGCGAACCCGGTCACCCATCTGCTCCGCGGCATGCAGTGGCTGCACCAGCACGAGAGGGGGCAGCTTCTGCCGATCGAGCCGCCGGAGATCTACCTGTCGATGGCGAAGCGGTACCGGGACTTCGCCGGCCCGATCCCGAACTCCCCGCTCCCGCTGCCCGACTCGCCCTGGCAGCCGACCACCCCTCCGCTGCCGGCCGGCATCTCGATCTTCGAGCTGGACTTCTTCCGCGACGGGACGAACGAGGACCTGGAGGACCCCGAGCCGGCCGCTCAGCGGACGGGGCCGGACGGCGCGTCCGTCCCGGCGAAGGGGCAGCTGACCGAGACCGAGGAGAAGCTCACCACCGAGTACGGCGCGCTCCCCATCCTCAAGCTCCCGGTCGTCTTCGACGACCGGTCGGCGCTCGCCGAGCAGACCGCCGCCTTCACCCCGAACCTGGCGAACCTCCAGGTCGCCGCCCCCTGGCTGCTGGTCCCGCGGCCGCACGGGCCGCGGATGGACGTCGAGGCGGCCGCCCGGGTGCTGCGCGCCGTGGCCGAGCAGGTCGGGGACGTGAAGGCGGCGCGCTTCACGCCGCAGTGGCTGCGCGCCCGCGGGCTCGACCGCACGGTCTACTGGGCGCGGCCCGGCTCGATACCGGGCGACCTCGCCGGGGACGACGCGCAGAAGCTGACCTCCGCCTTCCGCGACGGCTGGCCCAAGGAGGCCGACCGCGGGGAGATCCGGCAGCAGATCGTCCGGGCCAACCCCGGCGCGTTCGACTCGCGCGGCTTCCTCAGAGGGAGCGCCTGGCGGAAGCTGCAGATCCCCGAGCGGAAGGTCGACCTCTTCGAGGCCTGGACCGAGGCCGTCGCCGACCGGATCGGCTACCGGGTGACCTGGGTGGAGGCGTGGTACTACCACGTGCGCCTAGGCTCCATCCACTGCGGGACCAACGTGCTGCGCACCGCCCCAACCGGCCTGCGATGGTGGCGCTGAGGCCCGCCGGGGGCGGCGTCAGCGGCCGAGGTCGCGGCGGCCGAACCGCCAGGCTCCGAGGGCGACGAGCGTCGCCGCGACGACGGCCAGGACGGCCGCGTCGGCGAGCCGGAAGCCGTTCTTCAGCGGTTCGCCGCCGATGTAGTAGTGGAAGGGCGTGAGGGCGCGGAGCCGGTCGGCGCCGATCTGGGCGGCGAAGCCGTTCAGGGCGTAGGTCAGTACCCCTGTTCCCGCGGTGACGCCGAAGACGAAGGCGCGGCCCTTGCCGGTGGCCGCGCCGAGAGCGGTGGACAGGGCGCCGAAGACGAGTGCCAGCAGCGCCAGGTTGAGGGTCTGCGCGGTGAAGCCGGAGACGGCGACGGACTCCAGTCCCGCGCTCGTGCGGACGGCGAGCATCGCGCCCAGCACCGCACCGGCGATGGCGACGGCTCCGGCGGCGAGTGCGGCGAAGCGGTGCAGCAGCAGGCGGGTGCGGCCGATCGGATGGGCGAGCAGCAGGTCCAGGTAGCCGGACTCCTCGTCGGCGGAGATCATGCGGGCGCCGGTGGCGGCGCCGTAGAACGTGGCCAGCAGCGGCACGAGCAGCCCGAACACGGCGCCCTGGAGGTAGCCGGCGGCCGAGGTGAGGTCGTCGAACCCGAACCCGCTCATGGCGGCGGGCACGCTGCCGGCGGCGTCCGCGGTGACCTGCGGGTAGAAGCCGGCGTACGCCGCGGCCAGCAGGCCGGTGGCCAGGGCCCAGGCGGTGAGGACGCGCCGGTTGTCGAAGAGCGTCCTGGCGAACATCGTGCGGCTGAACACACGGGCGGGGCCGGAGGCTCCGGGAAGAACGGCGCCGGCGGGGGTGGTGGTCATGGTCTCGTCCTTGGAAGGGGGTCGGTCGTGGCCGGTCAGGCGGCGGGGACGGCGTCGTCCTCGCCGGTGTAGTAGGCGTGGAAGAGCTCTTCGAGGTCCTGCTCGTCGGCGTGCAGGCGGGTCACGGTGTGCCGGGCGGCGGCCTTGACCAGGGCGTCGGGGCTTCCGTCCACGCGGCAGGTGAGGACGCAGCCGCTGCCGGCGGGCTCCACCTCGGCGCCGGTGACGCCGGGCAGGGCCGCGAACTCGGCGCCCGCGACCGGGGCGGCGAAGCCGATCCGGACGCGCAGGGAAGAACGGGCGCGCAGGCCGGCGATGGTGTCGGTGGTGACGAGGCGCCCCTGGCGGATGATGGCGACCCGGTCGGCGACGGCCTCCACCTCGCTCATGATGTGGCTGGACATGAAGACCGTCTGCCCGGCGTCGCGGGCCTCGGCGACCATCTCCAGGAACGTCTGCTGCACCAGCGGGTCCAGGCCCGAGGTGGGCTCGTCCAGGATCAGTAGTTCGGGATCGTGCATGAACGCCTGGACCAGGCCGACCTTCTGCCGGTTGCCCTTGGAGAGGCTTCCGATGCGGGCCGCCAGGTCCAGGTCCAGCCGCTCGGCCAGACCGGCGATCCTGTGGACGGGGACGCCGCCGCGCAGGCCGCCCAGGAAGGTCAGGCACTCCCCGGCGCGCTGGCGGCCGTCGGCGACGAAGTCGCCGGGCAGGTAGCCGACGCGGCGGTGCAGTTCGACCGCGCCGGAGCGCGGGTCCAGGCCGAGCACCCGGGCGGTGCCGGAGGTGGGACGGATCAGATCCAGCATCAGCCGGATGGTGGTGGACTTCCCGGCGCCGTTGGGGCCGAGGTAGCCGACCACCTCCCCGGCGCCGACCCGCAGGGACAGGCCCGTCAGGGCGCGCCGTGAGCCGTAGTTCTTGGTGAGCCCGGTCAGCTCGATCACCGTGTGCATGGCTCGAAGTTATCAGAAGTTTCAAAGATTTCTGAAGACTCTGAGCTGTTAAGCTCTGCTGGAGATCGCGAGGAGAGGGGAGCATCGTGGCCGACACGGGCGAGGCCGCCGAACGGCTGGCGCTGACCCTGTCCCAGGGGGGTCTGCAGAAGGCGACCGCGCGGGTGCTGGCGGCGCTGATGTTCGCCGAGACCGACAGTGTGACCGCTCCCGAACTGGCCGAGCGGCTCTCCATCAGCTCCGGGTCGGTGTCCGGAGCGATCAAGATGCTGTCCACCGTGGGGCTGATCGAACGGGTCCCGGCCCCGGGCAGCCGCCGGGAGCACTACCGGCTCCGCGAGGGCGCCTGGGCCACGCTGATGTCCACGCAGAACGGGCTGATCCAGGCCATGTTCGAGGCCGCCGACCAGGGCATCGCCGCCGCGGGCCGTGACAGCCTCGCCGCCGGCCGCCTCGGGGAGATGCGCGACTTCTACGGCTTCATGTTCCGCGAGATGCCCGCCCTGGTCGACCGCTGGCGGGCCGAGTACCCCCGCCGGCGGGCCGAGGGCCGGTAGCGCCCGGGGGCGAGGGAACGAGCGTTCTCGGCGCACGCCGGAATCCCAGGGCGTTAAGGAAGCGTTAAGCGCGGCCTCCCGCGCGCTAAGAACGCGTCAACGGTTCGGAGAAGTGCCGGGCAAGTGCCGTTTACTGCCTGATGCACCCCCAAAGCGGGTGCGGTGTGACGAGCACCCGGCGCTCCGTGGCGGCATTCCGCCGCCCTCCAAGGAATCGAGCAATGTCAGATCTGGCGTTCATCCTGCTGACGGTGGCGGTCTTCGCCCTGTTCGCGCTGGTCGTGAAGGCGGTCGAGCGGCTGTGACCGCGGAGAACGGAATCGGCCTGACGCTGGCCGTACTGCTGGTCGCCTTTCTGGTCGCGGCCCTTCTTTTCCCGGAGCGTTTCTAGTGAGCCCGACGGTCGCCGGGGTCCTTTTCCTCGGCTCTCTCCTGCTCGCCCTCGCTCTGGCGTACAGGCCGCTGGGCGACTATATGTACAGGGTCTATTCCGGGACGCGGCATTCGCGCGTGGAGAGGCTGCTCTACCGGCTGATCGGAGTCGATCCCGAAGCCGAGCAGAGGTGGGGCGTCTACGCGCGCAGCGTCCTGGCCTTCTCGGTCGTCGGTGTGCTGTTCCTCTACGGCTTCCAGCGGGTGCAGAACCACCTCCTTCTCAGCCTGGGGTTCGACCCGGTCAAGCCCGACCAGGCCTGGAACACCGCGGTCAGCTTCGTGACCAACACCAACTGGCAGTCGTACGCGGGCGAGTCGACGATGGGCCACCTGGTGCAGATGGCCGGGCTCGCGGTGCAGAACTTCGTCTCGGCGGCCGTGGGCATGGCCGTGGCCGTCGCGCTGGTGCGCGGATTCGCGCGCCGCAAGAGCGATCACCTCGGCAACTTCTGGGTCGACCTGACCCGAGGGTCGCTGCGGATCCTGCTCCCCATCGCCTTCGTCGGCGCCGTCGTCCTGGTGTCCGGCGGGCTGGTCCAGAACTTCTGGGACCCCGCGCACCACACGGTGGACACGGTCGCCGGGGGCGTCCAGACGCTGACGGGCGGCCCGGTGGCCTCCCAGGAAGCGATCAAGGAACTCGGGACGAACGGCGGCGGCTTCACCAACGCCAACTCCGCGCACCCCTTCGAGAACGGCGCGGCGTGGACGAACTGGCTGGAGATCCTGCTGATCCTCCTCATCCCGTTCGCGCTGACCCGGACCTTCGGCCGCATGGTGGGCCAGCCGCGGCAGGGGTACGCGATCGCGGCGGTCATGGGTCTGCTCGCCCTGGTGAGCGTCTCGCTCACCATGGTCTTCCAGGGCCTGCACCACGGGACGGTCCCGACCGCGGTCGGCGCGGCCACGGAGGGCACCGAGGCGCGCTTCGGGGTGCTGAACTCCGCGGTGTTCGCCGCGGCGACCACGCTGACGTCGACCGGCGCCGTGGACTCCTTCCACGACTCCTACACCGGCCTCGGCGGCATGATGACGCTGGTCAACATGATGCTGGGCGAGGTGGCGCCCGGCGGCGTCGGCTCGGGCCTGTACGGGATGCTGGTCCTCGCCGTGATCACGGTGTTCGTGGCGGGGCTGATGGTCGGCCGCACGCCCGAGTACCTGGGCAAGAGGATCGGCGCGCGGGAGATCAAGTTCGCCGCGCTGTACTTCCTGGTCACGCCCGCGCTCGTGCTCGCCGGGACCGCCGCGGCGATGGCGACCGGCAGCGGCCGCGCGGGCCTGCTGAACTCCGGCCCGCACGGGCTGACGGAGGTCCTGTACGCGTTCACCTCCGCGTCCAACAACAACGGCTCCGCGTTCGCGGGCCTCACGGTCAACACCGTCTGGTACGACACGGCGCTGGGGCTCTGCATGGCCCTCGGCCGGTTCCTGCCCATCGTCTTCGTGCTCGCCCTGGCCGGCTCGCTGGCCCGCCAGGGGCACACCCCCGAATCGGACGGCACCCTGCCCACGCACCGGCCCCAGTTCGTCGGGCTGGTCGCTGGCGTCACCGTCGTCCTCGTCGCGCTCACGTTCCTGCCCGCGCTCGCGCTCGGGCCGCTGGCAGAGGGAATCCACTGATGGCCACGACGCAGACCGCGCGGACGCCCGCGCAGTCGCCCGCCCCCGAACCCTCGGGCCGTGCCCGGGGCGCCCTGCTCGATCCGCGGCAGATGCTGCGGTCCCTGCCGGACGCGCTCCGGAAACTGGATCCCCGGACGCTGTGGCGGAACCCGGTGATGCTGATCGTCGAGATCGGCGCCGTGTGGTCCACGGTCCTGGCGGCCACCGATCCGACCTGGTTCGGCTGGCTGGTCGTCGCCTGGCTGTGGCTCACGGTGGTCTTCGCCAACCTGGCCGAGGCGGTGGCCGAGGGCCGCGGCAAGGCCCAGGCGGACACGCTCCGGCGGGCCCGGCGGGACATGACGGCCCGGCGCCTGGCCGGCTGGCGGCCCGGGGCGGTGGACGTGCGCGAAGAGCCGGTCCCCGCGCCCGAGCTCGCGCAGGGCGACATCGTGGTCGTCGAGGCCGGGCAGACCATCCCGGCGGACGGCGACGTCGTGGACGGCATCGCCAGCGTGGACGAGTCGGCGATCACGGGGGAGTCGGCCCCGGTGATCCGGGAGTCGGGCGGCGACCGCAGCGCGGTGACCGGCGGCACCCGGGTGCTGTCGGACCGCATCGTGGTGCGGGTGACCCAGAAGCCCGGCGAGAGCTTCATCGACCGGATGATCGCGCTGGTGGAGGGTTCGAGCCGGCAGAGGACGCCGAACGAGATCGCGCTGAACATCCTGCTCGCCGCGCTGGCGGTCGTCTTCCTGCTCGCCACCGCGACGCTCCAGCCCCTGGCGATCTACTCCAAGGACACCAATCCCGGAGTGCCGGACTCGCCGGCCCTGGGTGCGGACGGGGTGACCGGGATCGTGCTGGTGTCGCTGCTGGTGTGCCTGATTCCGACGACGATCGGTGCGCTGCTGTCGGCGATCGGCATTGCGGGCATGGACCGGCTGGTCCAGAGGAACGTGCTGGCGATGTCGGGGCGCGCGGTGGAGGCGGCGGGCGACGTCAACACTTTGCTGCTGGACAAGACCGGCACCATCACCCTCGGGAACCGGCAGGCGGCAGAGTTCCTTCCGCTCGACGGAGTGGGGGAGGACGCGCTGGCCGACGCGGCGCAGCTGTCCAGCCTCGCCGACGAGACGCCCGAAGGTCGTTCGGTGGTGGTCCTCGCCAAGCAGCGGTACGGACTGCGCGAGCGCACGCCCGGGGAACTGTCCCACGCCGAGTGGGTGCCGTTCACCGCCCAGACCCGCATGTCGGGCGTCGACCTGGACGAGGGGACGAAGCGGTCGCTGCGCAAGGGCGCGGCCGGCGCGGTCACCGACTGGGTCCGCCGGGAGGGCGGGACCGTGCCGCCGATGCTCGGCCAGATCGTCGACGGCATCTCCGCCTCCGGCGGGACACCGCTCGTGGTCGGCGAGGCCGCCGGCAGGGGAGCGCGCGTCCTGGGGGTGATCCACCTCAAGGACGTGGTCAAGGAGGGCATGCGCGAGCGGTTCGCCGCGATGCGGGCCATGGGCATCCGCACCGTCATGATCACCGGGGACAACCCGCTGACCGCCCGGGCGATCGCGGACGAGGCGGGCGTGGACGACTTCCTCGCCGAGGCCCGGCCCGAGGACAAGCTCGCTCTGATCAAGAAGGAGCAGGAGGGCGGCCGACTCGTCGCGATGACGGGGGACGGCACCAACGACGCCCCCGCCCTGGCCCAGGCCGACGTCGGGGTGGCGATGAACACCGGCACCTCCGCCGCCAAGGAGGCCGGGAACATGGTCGACCTGGACTCCGACCCGACCAAGCTGATCGAGATCGTCCAGATCGGCAAGCAGCTGCTGATCACCCGCGGGGCGCTGACCACGTTCTCCATCGCCAACGACATCGCCAAGTACTTCGCGATCATCCCGGCGTTGTTCGTGAGCCTCTTCCCCGGCCTGGACGCGCTCAACGTCATGCGGCTGGCCAGCCCGCAGTCGGCGATCCTGTCGGCCGTGGTGTTCAACGCCCTGATCATCGTCGCGCTGATCCCGCTGGCGCTGCGCGGGGTGAGGTACCGGCCGAGCAGCGCCTCACGGCTGCTGTCGCGCAACCTCCGCGTCTACGGGCTCGGCGGCATCGTCGCGCCCTTCGCCGGCATCAAGCTCATCGACCTCATCGTCCAGTTCCTTCCGGGGATGTCCTGACATGCGTATGCCAATCTGGATCCGCCGGCACGTGGCCGCGGTCCGGGCGTTGCTCGTCCTCACCGTCGTGCTCGGCGTCGCCTACCCGCTCGCCGTCTTCGCGGCCGCCCAGCTCCCGGGCCTGAAGAGCCGGGCCGACGGGAGCATCGTGAAGACCGCCGACGGCCGGGAAGCGGGCAGCGCGCTCATCGGCCAGTCCTTCACCGACAAGGACGGGAACCCGCTCAGGCAGTACTTCCAGAGCCGCCCCTCCGCCGCAGGCGACGGCTACGACCCGACCTCGACGGGCGCGAGCAACCTCGGGCCCGAGGACGTCCTCGACACCCTCGCCGACCCGGCCGCCGGGGTCGAGGGCGGGCAGAGCCTCCTCACCCAGGTCTGCTCGCGGAGCAAGGCCGTCGGCGATCTCGAAGGCGTGGACGGCGGGCGGCCGTACTGCACGCCCGACGGGGTGGGCGCGGTGCTCAAGGTGTTCGGGACGCGGGCGCCCGACGGCGCCGTCCCGAAGCCCTCCCGGGTCGTCAGCGCCAACCAGGCCTGCCCCGCCGTGCCCTTCGTGGCCGTCTACAAGGGGGTCCGGGTCGAGTGCGCCAGGCCGGGTGAGGACCTCGCCCGGGGCCTGACCGTCCCGGTCAGGGGGAGCGCGCACGCGAGGCCGCAGGTGCCGCCCGACGCCGTCACGGCGAGCGGCAGCGGCCTGGACCCGCACATCACGCCCGCCTACGCGAGGCTCCAGGCGCCGCGGGTCGCCAAGGCCCGCGGCATCTCCGAGGCGCGGGTCCTGGAGGCCGTCCGGCACAACCAGACCGGCCGTGCGCTCGGCTTCATGGGGGAGCCGGTGGTGAACGTCCTCCGCCTCAACCTCGAACTGGACCGCGACCACCCCGTCGGCGCCGGGAGGGGCTGATCATGACGCGCGGGCGGCTCCGCGTCTACCTCGGGGCCGCCCCGGGCGTGGGCAAGACGTACGCGATGCTCGCCGAGGCGCACCGGCGGCGGGCCCGCGGCACCGACGTCGTCGCGGGGTACGTGGAGACCCACGGCCGGCCCCTGACCGCGGAGCGGCTCGCCGGGCTGGAGACGCTGCCCCGCAGGACGGTGGAGTACCGCGGGACGGCGTTCACCGAGCTCGACACGGAGGCCGTGATCGCCCGGCGCCCGCGGGTCGTGCTCGTCGACGAGCTCGCGCACACCAACGTGCCCGGCTCCCGGCACGCCAAGCGCTGGCAGGACGTCGAGGAGATCCTGGACGCCGGGATCGACGTCGTCTCCACCGTCAACGTCCAGCACCTGGAGTCGGTGAACGACGTCGTCGAGCAGATCACCGGCGTGCCGCAGCGCGAGACCGTCCCGGACGAGGTCGTCCGCCGCGCCGACCAGGTCGAACTCGTCGACATGACCCCCGAGGCGCTGCGCCGCAGGATGGCGCACGGCAACGTGTACGCCCCCGAGAAGGTCGACGCCGCGCTCGGCAACTACTTCCGCGTCGGCAACCTGACCGCGCTCCGGGAGCTGGCGCTGTTGTGGCTGGCGGGCAAGGTCGACGACCAGCTCGACCGCTACCGCGCCGAGCACGAGATCGACGGCATCTGGGAGGCGCGGGAGCGCGTCGTGGTCGCGCTCACCGGCGGGCCGGAGGGCGACACCCTGATCCGCCGCGCCGCCCGCGTCGCCGCCCGCACCAAGGGCGCCGACCTGCTGGCCGTCCACGTCCTGCCCGGCGACGGCCTCACCGGCGCCGATCCCGCGCACCTCGTGCGGCAGAGGGCCCTCGTGGAGAACCTCGGCGGCACCTACCACCAGGTCGTCGGCGACGACGTCCCGTCCGCGCTGCTGGACTTCGCGCGGGGCGTCAACGCGACCCAGCTGGTGCTGGGCGCCTCCCGGCGGGGCCGGGTCGCCCAGCTCTTCTCCCGGGGCGTCGGCGTGACGACGACCGCCCACTCCGGCCCGATCGACGTCCACCTGGTCACGCACGAGGAGGTCAGCAAGGGACGCCGGGCCCGGCCGTCGCGCGGCGGCCTCACCCGCCGGCGGCGCACCGCGGGCTTCGCGATGGCCGCCGCGCTTCTTCCGCTGCTCACCCTGGTGCTCCACCACCTGCAGGGGGAGTTCTCCCTGCCCAGCGACATCCTGCTGTTCCTCGTCCTGGTCATCGGGGTCGCGCTGGTCGGCGGCCTGTATCCCGCGCTCTTCACCGCGGTGTTCGGGTCGCTCCTGCTGAACTTCTACTTCACGCCGCCGCTCAACCGGTTCACGATCTCCGAGCGGGAGAACCTGCTGGCCCTGGTGGTCTACGTCGTCGTGGCCGCCGCCGTCAGCGCCGTGGTCGACCTGAACTACCGGCGCAGCCGCGAGGCGGCCCGGACCCGGACCGAGGCCGAGGTCCTGTCCGCCCTCGCGGGCGGGGTGCTGCGCGGCCAGAGCACGCCGCGCGACATCCTGGAGGACCTGCGGCAGACCTTCGGGCTCACGGCGGTGACCCTGCTGGAGCGCGAGCCGGAGTCCGCCGGGACGCTCGGCTCGCAGGGCGATCCGGACCGCTGGCGCATCGTGTCGACGGCCGGGGGCCCGCCCTGCACCGCCCCGAAGGCGGGCGAGACCGGGATCCCGATCGACGACGACCTGGTCCTGGTGCTGCGCGGCCGGACGCTGCGGGCCGAGGACCGCCGGGTGGTGGAGGCCTTCGCGGCCCACGCCGCGGCCGCGCTGCAGCAGCAGCGGCTGACCGCCGAGGCCGAGCGGGCGCGTCCGCTGGCCGAGGCCGACCGGGTCCGCACCGCCCTGCTCAACGCCGTCGGCCACGACCTGCGGACCCCGCTGTCCTCGGCGAAGGCGGCCGTGGACAGCCTGCGCAGCCCCGATGTCACCTGGATCGAGGAGGACCGGGACGAACTGGTCGACACCGCCGCCGAGTCCCTGGCGCGGCTCGACCGGCTCGTGACCGACCTCCTCGACATGAGCCGGCTGCAGGCCGGCGTGCTCGGCGTCGTCGCGCGGCCCCTGGCGGTCGAGGACGTCGTGCCCCGCGCCGTGGCCTCCCTCGACCACCCCGGCGCGGCCGGGGTGAGCATCCGGATCTCCGGCGGGCTGCCCGAGGTGCCGGCCGATCCGGTCCTGCTCCAGCGGGTGCTGGCGAACCTGATCGCCAACGCCGTCCGCCACAACCCGCCCGGGGAGCCCGTCACGGTGACCGCGAGCGCCCACGCGGACCGGGTCGAGCTGCGGGTGATCGACCGCGGTCCCGGAATCCCCGCGTCCGAGAGGGACGCGGTCTTCGCGCCCTTCCAGCGGCTGGACGACCGCGGCGACGGTGCCGGCGTCGGCCTCGGGCTGGCGCTGGCGCGGGGGATGACCGAGGCGATGGGGGGCACCCTCCTTCCCGAGGAGACTCCCGGCGGCGGGCTGACCATGGTGGTCACCCTGCGGACCGGCGGCCGTTAAGAAAGCGTCAAATCCCGGTCCGCGGGGACGGACCGCGCAGGGCCGCCCACCGGGCTTTGCTAGATTTCGCCAGGCCTCATAAAGGGACAATTCAGGCGAGGGGGAGGCGGCGCTCGGCATGGGCAGGCGGGGCGCATGGCGCATCTATCTGGGCGCGGCGCCCGGGGTGGGCAAGACCTACGCCATGCTGAACGAGGGCCGGCGGCGCGCCGGGCGCGGCACGGACGTGGTCGTCGGGCTCGTCGAGACCCACGGGCGCTCCCGGACGGCCGAGCAGATCGGCGACCTGGAGGTCGTCCCGCCCCGCCGCACGCGCCACCGGGGGGCGCGGCTCACCGAGCTGGACGTGGACGCCCTGCTCGCCCGCCGTCCCGAGGTCGCGCTGGTCGACGAACTGGCCCGCGCCAACGCGCCGGGAGGCCGCAACGCCCACCGGTGGCAGGACATCGAGGAGCTCCTGAGGGCGGGCATCGACGTGGTCTCCACCCTCAACGTCCAGCACCTGGAATCGCTCAGCGACGTCGTGGAGGGCATCACCGGGGTCCGGCAGGGCGAGACCGTCCCGGACGCGGTCGTCCGGCGGGCGGACCAGATCGAGCTGGTCGACATGACCGCCGAGGCGCTCCGCCGGCGGCTCGCGCATGGGAACGTCCACGCGCCGGACGAGGCCGCCCTGCCGCCCGGCTACTTCAGGACGGGCAACCTCAGCGCCCTCCGCGAGCTGGCGCTGCTGTGGGTGGCCGGCCGCGTCGACGAGGGGCTGGCCCGCTACCGCGACCAGCACGGCATCACCGAGCCCTGGGAGGCGCGCGAGCGCATCGTGGTGGCGCTGGGCGGCGGCCCGGAGGGCGATGCGCTGCTCCGCCGCGCGGCCCGCATGGGCGCCCGGGCGGGGCGCGCGGACCTCCTCGCCGTCCGGGTGGTGCGCAGCGGCGGTCTCGACGAGGGCTCCGCGGCCGCGGTCGCGCGCCAGCGCGCCCTGGTGGAGAGCATGAACGGGACGTTCCACCAGGTGGTGGGCGACGACGTGGCGACGGCGCTGCTGGAGTTCGCCCGCGGCGTCGACGCCACGCAGCTCGTCGTGGGGGCCGGGCGCCGTTCCGGCCGGCGGCGGATCCTCGCTCACGGGATCGGGAGCGCCGTGGCCAGGGAGTCCGGTGACTTCGACGTCCACATCGTCGGCCACGAGCACGCCGGGAGGCGCGCCGGCGCCACCCGCGCGAGCGGCCCGGCGCTGAGCCGCCGGCGCAGAGGGGCGGGCTGGGCGCTCGCCCTCGCCGGCCCCCCGGCGCTGACCGCCCTGCTGGCCGGGACGGGCCTGCGGTTCGGCCTGGTCATCGACATCCTGCTCTACCTGGTGCTGGCCGTCGGAGTCGCCCTCGCCGGAGGGCTGTGGCCGGCGGTGGCCGCCGCGGTGCTGGGCAGCCTGCTGGCCAACTGGTTCTTCACCCCGCCCTTCCACACCCTCACCATCGGCGACCGCGACAACGCGCTCGCGCTGGTGATCTTCGTCGGGGTGGCGGCGGCGGTCGCCTCGGTGGTCGACCTGGCCGCGCGCCGGGCCCGGCAGGCGGCGCAGAGCGGCGCGGAGGCCGAGACCCTGAGCATGCTGGCGACCAGCGTGCTGCGCGGCGAGAAGGCGCTGCCCGCCCTGCTGGAGCGGGTCCGCGAGACCTTCGGCGTGACCTCGGTCGCGCTGCTGGAGCGGGCGGGGGACGGCTGGACCGTCCTGGGGTCGACCGGCTCCGACCCGTGCCCCGACCCCGAACGGGCCGACGCGCAGGCCAGGGTCGGCGCGGGCGAGGGCGCGGACCGGAGCGGCGAGACCGTGCTGGCCCTGCGCGGGCGCGTCCTGCCCGCCGCGGACCGGCGGGTGCTGTCGGCGTTCGCGTCCCAGGCCGCCGCCGCGCTGGAGTGGCGGCGGCTGGCCGAGGAGGCCGGGCAGGCGCGGCGCCTCGCCGAGGGCAACAAGATCCGTACCGCGCTGCTCGCCGCGGTCTCCCACGACCTGCGCACCCCGCTGGCCTCGATCAAGGCCGGGGTGAGCAGCCTGCGCCAGACCGACGTCGACTGGGACCCCGAGGACGAGGCCGAACTGCTGGCCACCGTCGAGGAGTCGGCCGACAGACTCGACGGCCTCATCGGCAACCTGCTCGACATGAGCCGCCTGCAGACGGGCGCCGTCTCCCCGCTGACCCAGCCGATCGCCCTGGAGCAGGTGGTGGCGCCCGCCCTCCAGGGCGTCCCGGCCGGCCGCGTCGAGGTGGACGTCCCGGAGACGCTCCCGCCGGTCCTCGCCGACGCCGGGCTGCTGGAGCGGGCGCTGGCCAACGTGGTCGAGAACGCCGTCCGGCACAGCGCGGGCGCCGTCACGCTGCGGGCCGGCGAGGTGCGGCCCGACCGGGTCGAGATCAGGGTCGCGGACCGGGGCCCGGGGGTGCCGGAGGCGGCCAAAGAGCAGATCTTCGCGCCGTTCCAGCGCCTCGGGGACTCGCCCCGGGGCACCGGGGTGGGGCTGGGCCTGGCCGTGGCCAGGGGGTTCACCGAGGCGATGGGCGGCGCCCTGCGGGCCGAGGACACCCCGGGAGGCGGCCTCACCATGGTCTTCGCGCTGCCGGCCGCCGGCGCGTGCGGGGACGGCTCCGCGGCCGACGGCGAGGACGGGGGGCCACGGTGACGCGCGTACTCCTCGTCGAGGACGAGCAGCAGCTCGTCCGGGCGCTGCGCATCAACCTGCGGACGCGCGGCTACGAGGTGGACACCGCGCCCGACGGCCGCACCGCCCTGAACTTGGCCGCCCGGCGCCGGCCGGACGTGGTGGTGCTCGACCTCGGGCTGCCCGACATGGACGGCGTCGAAGTGATCCAGGCGCTGCGCGGCTGGCTGAACGTCCCCATCCTCGTCCTCTCCGCGCGGCACGCCTCCGACGAGAAGGTCCGGGCCCTGGACACCGGGGCCGACGACTACGTCACCAAGCCGTTCGGCATGGACGAGCTCCTGGCCCGCCTCCGCGCGGCGGTCCGCCGGGCCGCCCCGGCCGAGCCGGCCGCCGCCGTGGTGGAGACCGGGGCCTTCACCATCGACCTGGGCGCCAAGCGGGTCACCAGGGCGGGCCGGGAGGTCCGCCTGACGCCCACCGAGTGGAACATCCTGGAGGTCCTGGTCCGCAGCCCCGGCGCGCTGGTCGGCCAGCGGCAGCTCCTCCACGAGGTGTGGGGCCCCGCCTACGACAAGGAGACGAACTACCTGCGCGTCTACCTCGCCCACCTGCGCCGCAAGCTGGAGCCCGACCCGGCGCGCCCCCGCTATCTGATCACCGAGCCGGGCATGGGCTACCGCTTCGAGCCCTGACCCGCGACGGCGCGGCGAGGACCGTCCGGTTTCCGCCGTTCCTCAGCCCTGCCGCCTGCCGACGGCCTTGCGGATCGCGTCCCGGGTGCGGTCGGCGACGGCGGCGAACGGCCCCGCCACCAGGTTGGCGGGGGCGGACTCGAACCCGACGTGCGGGCGGGTGGGGGCCACGGCTTCGGCGGCCTTCACCGCGGTGGCCATCCTGCGCAGATCCTTCTCGGTGGCGTGCCGCCGGATCTGGGGGAACTCCTCTTCCTCCTCGTGCCGGGCGTGGTCCATGACGGACAGGCGCAGGTCGCCGAGCCGCTGGAGGAAGTCGGAACTCGTGGGGCCGAAGTAGTCGACGTCCGACAGGAGTTGCTTGGCCTGGTTCTCTTCGGCCAGGCGGGCGGCGACCACGTCCTGGCCCCGATCGATGTGACGGCGGGCGAAGGGGTGCACGACCTCCTCCTCGGCGGTCTCGTGCACGGCCAGCAACCGGCGCAGCCGGTCGAAGGCCTCGGCCCGCTCGTGCCCGGCGGAGGCCTCGACCCGGTCGAACAGCCGCCGGATCTCCGAGTGCTGCCTCAGCAGGAGGTCGACGACGTCGCCGGGCGCGGCTTCTGATCGCTCACTCATCTTCCCCCCTGGAGAGTCGACGGCGATGGTTGGCCCCTGCCCCTCCTGCGCCGTCGAAACATCCTCCCCGGTACGCCGGACGCCGGTCGCGCACGGTCAGAGGGCGGGGCCGGGCGGTGTCCAGCGGGCGTTCTTCGAGGGGACCCCGAAGTCGGATTTGAGTTCCTGCGGGATGGCGTAGTGCATGACGCGCCCGCGCGTCAGGGAGGACAGTTCCAGCATGGTGACCAGGTGGCCGAGCCGGTCGGAGATGTGCTCGGCCCACGGCCCGCGGTCCTCGACCCATTCCAGGGCGCCCAGCAGGGCCGGGGCGAGCCCGATGAAGGAGTCGAACCGCGAGCGGGGGACCTGGAGCCAGTCCGCGGACGTGTCGCCGATGAGGTAGCGGATGAGCGCGGGCACGATCGGGTCGAGCAGCGTCCCGGGGACGACCTCCTCGTACATGTCGATCAGCTGCCGGGTCAGGTGCGCCCCCTCGGGGGAGGGGCCCATGTGGCGCACCATGTACCGGTCGGAGAACTCCCGGGCCGCCTCCAGGTCCGGGGGGATGGTCGCGGGGTCGATGCCGAGGATCGTGCCGACGACGCGCCAGGCGTAGTAGTAGGCGTCCGCGCCTTCGGCGGTGATGTGGACCCCCATGCGGTGCAGGGCGTCCAGGACCTGGATGCTGAACATCATCAGCCCGCCGAGCATGTCCTCCTGGCAGATCGCGACGGGCTCGGGCCAGCGGTTCTCCTCCCTCAGGTGGCGGCGGATGGAGGCGTGCAGGAGCCGGACCTTCTGCGCCGCCGGCAGGAACCGCCCGCCGGCCTGGAACGCGTCGGGCCGCATGAGGTAGACGGTGAACTGCCCGGTCTCGGCCATGCGGCGGGAGGGGTAGGCCAGCGAGTGCGTGGCCGACAGGAGCCTGGCCACGTGCGGGACGACGTAGCAGGCCGGCATCGCCGCGAACGACAGGGCGGTGGAGACGTGCACGTCGTTGTCGACGAAGAACTGCCGCGCCTGCTCCATGACGCCCCAGTCGACCCAGTCCGGCGGGGTCGCCGTCGCCTCGAGGTAGTCGCGCGCCGCGTCGGGCAGGCCGTCGGGAAGCGCTTGGCCGGAGGTCGTGAACCAGCGCATGAGGGTGTTGTACCTGCCCACCTGCCCGCCGCCGAACAGCGCTTCGACGGTCGCGTCGGCGAGCGGGTCGCCCTTCAGCCGCAGGGCGTCCATGTACCGGTCGGTGTACTCAGTCATCGGCGGTCACCTCGCTGATCAGTTGGGCCAGGGCGTCGGCGGCGTCGGGCCGGAAGCCGGCGAGCGCCGCGCGCGCGGCGTGCGCGCGTTCGTCGATCATCTGCCGGACGCGGTGCGGCGCCCGGGCGCGGAGCATGATCTCCCGGATCTCGGCGGCGCCGGCCGGGGTGAGCGGTCCGTCCAGCAGGTCCCGCAGGCGCCAGCGGTCGGGCTCGCACGCCTCGGTCAGGGTCAGCGCGAGCAGGGCGGTGGGCTTGCGGCCGGCCAGGTCGTCCAGCGGCGACTTGCCGGTCCGGCGCGGGTCGCCGAACACGCCCCACAGGTCGTCCCGCAGCTGGAACGCCTCGCCGAGCGGCCGGGCGTAGGCGGCCAGCGCGTCCAGGGTCGGCGCGGCCGCCCCGCCCAGCACCGCGCCGATCCGCACGGGCCCCTCGACGGTGTAGGAGCCGGTCTTGAACCGCACGATCGTCAGCGAGCGGGCCACGTCGGGCGCCGCCCCGGTCCGCAGGATCTCCAGGCACTCGCCCGCCACCAGCTCGCGGCCCATCGCCGTCCACAGCGGCACCGCCCGGCCGAGGAAGGCCCGCGGCAGGCCCGAGGAGTGGAACAGCTGCGCGGCCCACGCCACCAGAAGGTCGCCGACCATGATGGCGAGGCCGTCGCCGAGCCTCTCGTGCGCGCTCGGCCGCCCGCGCCGCATCGGGCTGCGGTCGATGACGTCGTCGTGGACGATCGCCGCGGCGTGCACCAGCTCCAGCGCCGCCGCGGCGCGCACGGCGGCGTCGGTGTCGGGCTGTCCGGCGGCGCGCCACCCCCAGTAGCAGAACGCCGGGCGGATCCGCTTGCCCCCGCCGACCGAGACGCGCAACTGGTCGGCGACGGGCGCCAGCTCGCCGTCCAGGGCCAGCAGCTCGGCGACCTCCGCCTCGACGAACTCCTCCAGCGCCCGGTCGACGCGGGTCCGGAGGTCAGCCATCCTGGAGCCGTGCGGCGGCCTGACGGGCCAGGATCTCCATGTGCGCCTCCGGAGCCGCGCCGTTGCGCCGCAGCGCCAGCTCACCGCGTGCGCGGAGCTCCTGCCGCACCTCCGCCGGACCGGGCATGCGCCGGGTCAGGCCCCGCAACCCCTCCGCCACCACGTCGGCGACCCCGGCCGCCAGGCAGAGCACCTCGTTTCGCGAACCGGCTCTTCCGTCAAACTCCGCCATCGTCACCTTCCGCTCCCTTGTAGTCGCAGTCAGTGATATCAGGAAAGCGGTGGGTCACCCCCGAAACGGGATGGCAGGACTGCCTCGCCGCCGCACAACGGAATAGTCACTCCCCGGCCGTTGCGATGCGGGGCCCGACCCGCGCGCCAGCATGGACGGGCGGCGTCTGGTTATGAGTGACCAGGTGACGTGCTCGGGGAGTACACCTCGTGGTCGCGCAGCGGGCCGACGGTCAGGCCGCCGGCGCGGCAGGTCGCCACCACGCCGGGCAGGGCGCCGAGGGACGCTCTCCACGCGCCCGGCGCCGAGGTGGCGTCGCTGTCGTGCAGGAGGAGCGTCGCGCCCCCCTCCAGGCCGGGGGAGAGCGTGGCCTGCACGGAACGGGGCGTCGCGGAGGCCGTCCAGTCCTTGCCCCAAGCCGTCCACAGGACGGGTTTCAGGCCGTCGCGGTGGGCCGCGAAGAGGGCCTCGGCGGTGAGGACGCCGTACGGGGGGCGATACCAGGAGGGAGTGGCGCCGCAGACGTCCTCGATGAGGCGGACGGTGCGGCGCACCTCGGCCGAGACGCGGCCGGGGCGGGACCTCAGGGCGTTGCCGTGGTGCCATCCGTGGACGGCGATCTCGTGGCCTTCGGCGACGATGCGCCGGCCCAGGGACGGGTCGCGCTGGAGCATCGCGCCGAGGACGAAGAAGGTCGCGTGGCAGTCGAGACGGGCCAGCTCGTCAAGGAACAGCGGCGTGGAGCGCGCGTCGGGCCCGTCGTCCAGGGTGAGCGCGACATGCCGGGCTCCGCCGCGGCCGGCGAGCCGGGGGGTCAGGAGGCGGACGGGCGGAAGCCAGGTCGCGGCGGGCAGGGCGTGCGCCAGGAGGACCCCGGCGAGAGCCCGCGTCAGGTGCGACATGGGACCAGTTTCACAGGGGGATCGATCGTATGGGCAAACGAGTCCTCATCCTCTCGGCCGCCATGGGAGCGGGCCACGACGCCGTCGCCGGGGAACTGGCGCGCCGGATCGCGCCGTGGGGCGTGGAGGTGTGCGTCGTCGACGTGCTGGACCTGGTGCCGCTGCGCCTCGGGCACGGGCTCAGGCGGATGTACGGGGCGATGCTCCGCGGGGCGCCGTGGCTGTATGAGTGGATCTACCAGGTCTTCTTCGTGGCGCCGCGCCCGCCGCCCGCCTCGCCGCTCACCCTGCTGATCGCCAGGGGGCTGGAGCGGCGGACGGCGGAGCTGCCGCCGGATGCGGTGGTGTCGACCTTCCATGTCGCGGCGCAGGCCGCGGGGTGGATGCGCCTGCGCGGGCGGCTGGAGGTCCCGTCGCTCGTGCTGGTGACCGACTTCGCCGCCCACCGGATGTGGGTCCACCCGGGCAACGACCGCTACCTGTGCCCGGACGAGGCCTCGGCCCGCGCGGTCGCGGATCGGACGGGATGTCCGGTCGCCCGCGTCGCCCCCGTGGTGCGGCCCGGGTTCCGGCGGGCGGACGACGGCGGACGGCTGCGGCGCGCGGTCGGCGCGCGGCCCGGGGAGCGGATCGTGCTGATCTCCGCGGGCGCCTGGGGCATCGGCGGGGTGGCCGAGACGGCCCGCGGGCTCGCGGCGTCCGGCCGGTACTTCCCGGTCGTGCTGTGCGGGCGGAACCGGAGGCTGCTCGCCCGGGTCCGCGAGGGCGGGACCGGGCACGCCCTCGGCTGGCGGGACGACATGCCCGGCCTGATGTCGGGCGCGTACGCGCTGGTCGACAACGCGGCGGGGCAGACGTGCAGGGAGGCGTTCGCGTGCGGGCTGCCGGTCGTCTCCTACCGGCCGATCCCCGGCCACGGGCGTGACGGCGCCGAGGCGATGGCGCGGGCGGGCCTGAGCGCTCTCGCGCGGTCGCCCGCCGAACTCCTCGACGTGCTGGACGGGCTCGGGGACGAGCGGGCGCGCCGGGCCCGGGAACGCCGGGTGGACGCCCTGTTCGACGCCGCTCGGGCCGATCACGTCATTCGCGCCGCGTTGGGGTGACGGCGCGCTCGTCGTGCAGCAGGGGGGACCGGGCGATGATGGCGCTGCCGAGCAGGATCGCCGCGATGCCGAGGACCTCCCCGGCGATCCACGGACCGGTCCGGATGCTCTCGTCGAAGAGGCCGACGCCCAGCAGGATGCTGGCGGCCGGGTCCGTGACCGTCAGGGCGGGCTGCACGGCCACGAGGCTGCCGCTCTGCAGAGCGTTCTGGAGCAGGAAGAGGCTCGCCGCCCCCGCCACGGCCATCGCGTACAGCTCCCAGGAGGTCAGGACGGCGACGACCCCGTCGGAGAACGCGCGCGTGGCCGTCCTCATGAACGCGGCCGTCAGCGCGAAGCCCAGGGACGTCGTCACGCCCAGGAGCACGCCGCGGAACGGTCCGCGGATGGACCACGCCGCCGCCACCAGGGCGGCGGCGCATCCCACCGTGGCGGCCGTCGCGATGATCCACTCGCCGGGCCCCGGCGTGCCGAGGCCCTCGCTGGGGGAGGCGGCGATGAGCAGCGCCGCCAGGCCCGCGGTGAGGACGGCGACCCCCGTCCACGGGACCTGGCGCAGCCCGCGCGGCGGCACCAAGGCGATGAGGATCATGGTGAACGGCAGCTCCGAGGCCAGCAGCGGCTGGACCAGCGCGAGGCCCGCCATCGACAGCGCCGCGGCCTGGAAGACGAACGCGGCGATGAGCGCGCCCACCCCGCCGAGCCAGAGCGGCTGCCGCAGCAGGTCGAGGATGAGGGACGGCTTGAAGGCGTCGGCCTCGGGCGCGGACCTGGCGGCCCGGCGCTGGAGCACCGACGCCAGGGCGTTGGCCGCGCCGCCCAGCAGGCTGAGGATGACGGCGATCATTGACCTCCGCCTCCGTCCCTGGACGTCAGTTCGCCCGGCTTGCCGAGGTACGGCGACCGGCCGAGGACGACGATGCCCGCCACCATGCCCGCCAGCCCCAGCGCCTCCAGGGCCAGGTCGCGGGTGGACAGCCGGATCCTCTCGCCGAAGATCGCGACACCCAGCGCGATCGCGGTCAGCGGCTCGGCCGCGGTGCTGGCGGGCAGCGAGATGCGCAGCGGCGCCGCGTCGAAGGCGCTCTGAGCGAAGAGCAGTGCGAGCGCTCCGATGAACACCAGGCCGTAGGGCTGCCACGTCGTGAAGGCGTCGGCCACGCCCGCGCCGAACAGCAGCACGACGCTGCGGGTCAGCGTGTCCTGGAGCCCGAAGAGCAGTCCGGCGGCCGAGGCGAGCAGCATCGCGCGGACGCGCAGGTCCCGGTGGCCTCCTCCCACCGCGACGAGCGCGGCGAGGGCCAGCACGACCGCTCCGCTCATCCACCGGAAGGACAGCGTCCCGGGCGGCGCGCCTCCGTGCGGCCGCCCGACGCCGAGGAACAGCGCGACCCCGCCGGTGAGCATCAGCGATCCCAGCAGCGCCCGGACGCCGAACGGCTCCCGGTAGATCACGTGCGCGGCGATGAGGGCGAAGACGAGGTTGACGGTCAGCACCGGCGTGGCCTGGGCGACGCCGGCGAGGTCCAGCGCGAACGCGAAGACGAGCTGACCGGCGATCATCAGGGCGATCCCCGCCAGCCACAGCCGGCTGTGCAGCAGGTCCAGCAGCAGCCTCGGATGCAGGATCCGTCCGAGCGGCTCCTGGAAGGCCGCGTGCTGCTGGGCCACGAACCCCAGGCCGATGAGGCACGCTGCCGCCACCGCGACGACCATCCCGAGAAGGCTCATCCTCGTCCACGATCTCCCGCCGTGACTCCCGCGCGGGTCCCTACCCCGGTCGGGGTGTCCGAATCGGCACTCTGGACCTGGCCGAAAACTCCGGAGAGGTCGGCTCCTGGTGGAGGCCGCCCGCCGCTCTCCCGGCGTCGCCGCACGTCATGGCCATGCGGGCGGGCTCCGAGGCGATGCCCACAGGGATAAATCAGACTTCGGATTCCGATTCAAATAATGATCAACCCGTGCACCTGACCCAGTGTTGCTCTCGTCCGACCACGCCGCCATCGTGCGGGCCACGCTGCCCGGCGTCGCCGCCAACGGCACCGCGATCACCGGCGAGTTCTACGCCGCGATGTTCGCCGCGCACCTGGTGACGGAGGAGTCGTCCATCCCCTTCCAGCAGATTCTCTCGCGGATCGCGCACAAGCACGCCTCGCTCGGCATCCGCCCCGAGCAGTACACGATCGTGGGCCGGCACCTGATGGACGCGGTCGCCAAGGTGCTCGGCGACGCGGTGACGCCGGAGGTGCACGCGGCCTGGTCCGAGGTGTACTGGCTCTTCGCGGCGCTGCTGATCGCGGAGGAGGCCCGCCTGTACCAGGACGCCGCCTGCGACCCGGCGGCGCCGTCTCGACGTTCCTGCTCCACCACGTCGCCGCGGGCGACGTGGTGGAGCAGGACGACGGCGACCCCCTCGTCCTGATCAGCGCGGGGATCGGCATCACCCCGGTCGCCGCGATGATCGACCACCTGGCCGCCGAGCAGCCGGGCCGCCCCGTCCTGGCCGTGCACGCCGACCGGAGCCCCCGCACCCGCGCCCTGCGGCGCCAGATCGCGGAGGCGGGCGCCAGGACGACCGACTTCCGGCAGCTGACCTGGTACGAGGACCCGGACGGGACCACGGACGCCCGGCCCGGTCGGATCGACGTCGCCCGCCGGCCGTCCGGAGCGCGGTGGCGGCCGCCTATCGAACTGCACTGGAATGGTTCGTTAAAGCGAATCGAATGCGTTATCGGGCGTGAACCGAGTAGTACGCGGTTCTAGAGAATGAAAGTCTGAAAGATCTCTTGCATTGCAGGACATTGAATAGGAAACTTAATTTTTAATAGCCCCCCGCCCCAAGGACTCCTCATGTCCGTACAGACATCTCTGCGGCCCTCTCCGCCCGCGGCGAACGTTCACCCGGCCCGCTACGCCCTCGCGACAGGACGGCTCTTCCTGGGCTGGACCTTTCTCTGGGCCTTCGTCGACAAGCTCTTCGGCCTCGGCAAACCCACGGAGAAGGGCTGGCTGGACGGCGTCTCGCCGTCCAAGGGCTTTCTCAGCCACGCCGAGGGCCCGTTCAAGGAGGTCTTCCACGCGATGGCCGGGAAGGTGTGGGTCGACGCCCTGTTCATGTTCGGGCTCGGCGGCCTCGGCGTCGCGCTGCTCCTCGGGATCTGCCTCCGCCTCGCCGCGATCGGCGGCACCGTCCTGCTCGTCATGCTGTGGGCGGCGTCCCTGTGGCCGGACACCAATCCCTTCATGGACATGCACTGGATCTACGCCGCCCTGCTGATCGCCGCCGCGCTCGCCGACGCCGGAAGGACGCTCGGGCTCGGCCGGTTCTGGGAACGGCTCCCGGTGATCCGCCGCCATTCCCTCCTCCGCTGACGGCGAGGAGGCGGAAGATGGCGCCTTCCGAGGGGCCGGCCGGTCCTGACCCCTCGGAAGGCGCTCGCGCATTACCGGGCGTTCCAGTCGATGGCGGAAACAGCGGCGCGCCAGAACGCACGCCACACTGGCACTGGCCTGCCCCGCCGGCGGCGATGCCGGTGCGCCATTCTCTGGGAAGGGGTTCCGGCTGTGTCCGAACCCCTTTTCCCTTGCGCTCCGCTCCCGGTGCCGGGCAGATGCCCGGCCGTCGGCACATCCCGGCCGAGGTGATCCGGTTCATGGCAGACCGCGCCTCTTTGCGGGGCACCCGGGGGATCCCCGGCGCGCCGCACGCCGTCGCGGCCTCCAAGCCCGGCTGAGCGCGCCCACGGGAAAGTCACTCCCTGTGATCAGAAAATAGCTGTTTGTGCGCCGGTGTGGAGGGGACTCGTCCTGCGAAGGGGGCATCCGGCCGTGTCGGCTCGCGACGCCTTCACCGGGGATGAGGGGACCGAGCGGGCGAGTCCAGGGGAGGCACGGTGCCGGCACTCCACGACCTTCTCCAGCGCTTCCGCCCTGCCGGAGCACCGGGCGCCGCGGCCGCCGTCCCCTCGGAGCCCCGGGCCGTGGAGGACGAGCTGGAGCCCGTCTTCTCCCGGCTGGAGGAAGCGGAGCAGGAGCGGCGGCGCACCCTGGCGGTGGCGCACGACCTCGCGCTGACCCTCACGAGGTCGGCGCGAGAGCAGGCGGCCGGCCTGGTGGAGCAGGCGCGGACCGCGGCGCCCGGTGAACGGGCCTCGGCCGCGGCCCAGGCTCTGTGGGCCGTCGAGGACGAAGTGCGGGCCATGCGCGTCGCCGCGGAAGACGAAGCCGGGCGGATCCGGGAGGTCGCCGCCACTCGGCTGGACGGACTGGCGGCCCGCGCCCTGGGGTTCGTCGCGGGCTTCCTGGACGAGACGAGGGCCTCCCCGTGAGCGCGGGGTACGTCGCGGGCCAGGTCCGGGCCCGGGCGCTCGCGCGAAACGCGCTCGGCCCCGCGCGGGTCAGGGCGATCGCGCGGGCGGGCTCCCTCGCCGAGGCGCTCGCGAGCCTGGCGGCGACCCCCTACGGGAGGCGGCTTCCCGCCGGGCCGACGCTGGACGCGGCGCAGCACGCGGTCGCGGAGTCGCTGCTCTGGGATCTGCGCGTGCTGGCGGGCTGGCTGCCGCCCCGCGGCGTGATCGCCCTGCGGGCCCTGGCCGGATGGTTCGAGATCGCCGGGATCGACGGCCTGCTCCAGCGGCTGGAGGGGCGGCCCGCCGAGGAGCCGTACGCGCTCGGCGCGCTCGCGACGGCATGGCCGGCGCTGGCGGACGCCCCGGACGCGGGGGCGGTGCGCGAGCGCCTCGCCGCCACCCCCTGGGGCGACCCCGGGGAGGCCGATCCGTACGACATCAGGCTGTTCCTCCGGCTGTCGTGGGCCTCGCGCGTCTCCGGGCTCGGTACGCACGCCGGCGCCTGGGCGGCGGGGGCGGCGGCCGTGCTGGTCGCGGGGGAGCGGTTCGGCGACGGCAGGGTCCTCCCCGAAGCCGCCCTCGTACGGGCTCGCAGGCTGCTCGGCGGCGCGGCGGTGGAGGCGCCCGACATCCCCGCCATGGCCGATCGGCTGCCCCGGGGCGTCCACTGGGCCCTGGAGGGCATCGACGACCCGGCCGACCTCTGGCAGGCCGAGACGCGCTGCTGGCGGCGGCTGGAGCAGGACGGCGGCGCGCTGCTGCGGGGCTCGGCGTTCGGCCTCGGCCCGGTCGTCGGCGCGGTGGCCGTGATGGCCGCCGACGTCCGGCGGGTGCGCGCCGCGCTGGAGACGGCGGCGCTCGGCGGCGGACCGGTGGAGGCCTACGATGAGGTGGCCTGAGGGCCTGCGGCCGGTGC
>NZ_JBEUPA010000049.1:0-47858 GCF_040492065.1 Actinomadura sp. NPDC000929
GCAGGACGAGCGCGGCCGGGAGCAGCCCCAGCGCGAGCCAGAACCCGGCGGCGGGAAGCAGCCACGCGAGGGCGGCGACCGTCCCGGCGCCGACGGTCAGCGCGACGAGCGGCGGGGCGAACCCGCGCAGGTACAGATGCTGGACGGCTTCGACGTCGGCGACGAACCCGCTGAGCAGGTCGCCCGACCGGGCGCCCGGCAGACCGCCGGGGACGAGCGGCTCCAGCCGCCGGAACCACCGCACCCGCAGCTCCCGCAGCAGCCGCAGGGACGCGTCGTGCGAGACCAGGCGCTCGGCGTACCGGAACGCGGCCCGCGCCAGGCTGAACGCGCGCACCGCCGTGATCGCCACGGCCAGCGCGACGACCTGCGGGCGGAGCGCGGCCCGGGAGATGAGGTAACCGGAGGTCGCCATCAGGGCGACGCCCGACCCCAAGGCGAGGGCGCCGCACAGCGCGGCCCCGGCGAACCGGTGCGCGACCGGCCGCGCGGCCGCCACCGACTCCGCCAGCGGCCCCCGGCTCATGTGAGGGCCTCCGCGCGGGAGACGGGCAGGTCGATCACGTGGTCGGCGCTTGCGGCGAGCCGCGGGTCGTGGGTGGCGACCACGACCGTCCGGCCGCTCAGGGCCAGTACGGCGTCGGTCACCTGCCGGGCGGTGGCCCGGTCGAGGTGGGCGGTGGGCTCGTCCAGCAGGAGGAGCGGCGCGGGACGGGCCAGTGCCCGCGCCAGGGCGACGCGCCGCACCTCTCCGGCGGAGAGCCCGTCGCCCGCTTCGCCCACCGTGCGGTGCACCAGCGACCCGGCTCCGGCGAGTTCGGCCGCGGCGACCGGGCCCATCCCGCCCGGCCCGGCCGGGGCGATCTCCTCCAGTACCGGCCCGGGGCGCAGGCGCGGGCGCTGCGGAAGCCAGGCGATCAGGCGCCGCCATTCGTCCGGGTCGAAGCCGGCGAGGTCCGCGCCGTCCACGGTGATGAGCCCGGACGCCGGCTCGACGAAGCGCATGAGCAGCGCGAGCAGGGTGCTCTTGCCCGCGCCGCTCTCTCCGACGAGCGCGGTGAACCCGCCGGGGCGGATCTCCAGCGAGAGCCCGGACAGCACGGGCGGGCCGTCGTACGCGGCGGTGACGTCCTCCAGCCGGACGGTCCCGAACACGGCCGGGCGGGGGCGCGCCGGGGGCGGCACGGCGGGAGGCAGCGCGAGCAGCGCGGACAGCCGCCGCGACGCGGTCAGGCCGTCCGCGCCGGCGTGGAAGTCGGCCGCGAGCGCGCGCAGCGGCCCGTACAGCTCCGGCGCGAGGACGAGGACGGCGAGGCCCGCCTCCAGGCCGATGCCGCCGGTCGTCAGCCGGAGGCCGACGCCGACCGCGACCAGCGCAGTGCCGAGGGTGGCGGCCAGCTCCAGGACGAACGCCGACAGGAAGGCCGTGCGCAGGACGCGCATCGTCTCCCGCCGGTAGCGGTCGCCGGTAGCGGCGATCGCGGTCGCCTGGGCACGGCCCCGGCGGTGCGCGCGCAGGGTCGTCAGCCCGCTCACCACGTCCAGGAAGTGCCCGCTCATCAGGGCGAGGGCCCGCCACCGCTCCCGGGTCCGTGCCCTGGTCGACGCGCCGATCAACGCCCCGAACAGCGGCACGAGCGGCAGGGTGGCGGCCATGACCAGTGCCGACGGGGCGTCCCGGAAGGCGGTCCACGCGAGGATCGCGGGCGGCGCGAGCGCGGCGGTCGCCAGCGACGGCAGGACCCGGGCGACGTAGACCTCCAGCGCCTCGACGCCGTCCGTGGTGACGGTCACCGCCTCGCCGGACGGCACGCTCCCCGGGCGCGCCCGGACGATCCGGCGCAGCACCCGCCCGCGCAGCTCGCCGACCATCCGGGACGCGGCCGTGCGGGCGCCGGTCTCCGCCGCCCAGCCGAGAGCGGCGCGCGCCGCGCCCACCCCCGCGAAGCCGAGCAGGGCGGGCAGGACGTCCCGGGCGTCGCGGCCCCCGAGGAAACCGGCGACGACGAGGTGGGAGAACAGCGCGGCCTGCGCGACGGTGAGCGCCGCCGAGCACGCGGCTGCCGCCCCCGCCGCCGCCAGGAACCGGCGGACGCCGGGGACGTCCCGGGGCAGCCAGGGATCGAGCGCCCGCATCCGCGCCCTACTCCCCGCCCTCGGCGGGCGCGCCCCCCGACGACGACCCGGGCCCCTTCGCCCCCCGCGTGATCATGTGCAGCGGGGTCGGCGGGCGCGCGAAGTCCTCCCGCGAGAGCCGCGCCCGGAAGACCCACAGCGCCCAGACCTGGTAGACGAGCACGACGGGCACGAACACGCCGGCGATGATCGTCATCGCCACCAGCGAGTAGTGGTTGGACGCGGTGCCGTAGATCGTCAGGCTGGGCGAACCGGCCGTGGACGACACCATGACCCGCGGGTACAGCCGGGCGAACAGGGCGGCGACCAGCAGCACGGTCGCGGCGGACGTCCCGGCGAACGCGGCCAGCGGGCGCCTCACCAGGGCCAGCGGCCCGGACGCGGCGGCCGCGACCAGGCCCAGCCCGAGCAGCGCGTAGACCGGTACGGGATAGGGCGCCGACGACGACGCCTGCACCGCCGTCCACACCGTGAACCCGATCAGCAGCACCGCCGCGACCGGGTAGAGCGCCAGCGCGAAGCCGCGCGCCCGCTCCTCGAGGCCGCCGTGGGTGCGGACGGCGAGGAACAGCGCGCCGTGCAGCGCGAACGCCGCCACGAGCGCGCACCCGGCCAGCACCGGGTAGCCGCCGAACAGCACGCCCTGCCCGCCGGTGACCTCGCCGCGCGGGTCCATCGGCACGCCGCGCGTGATCGAGGCGAACACGACGCCGAGCAGGAACGGGATGGCCAGGCTGGAGACCGGCATCGCGACGTCCCAGCGCCGGCGCCAGGCAGGCGCGTCATGCTTGTTGCGGTACTCGATCGCGACGCCGCGCACGATGAGCGCGACGAGGATCCCGAAGAACACCAGGTAGAAGCCGGAGAACATGCTCGCGTACCAGCCGGGGAACGCCGCGAAGGTCGCGCCGCCCGCCACGATGATCCACACCTCGTAGCTGTCCCACACGGGCAGGATCGTGGCGAGCAGCGCGTGCCGCTCCGGGTCGTCGCGGCCGAGGAACGGGTAGAGCATCCCGACGCCGAAGTCGAAGCCGTCCAGCAGGAAGAACCCCATCCAGAGCACCGCGATCAGCACGAACCACAGCGTCTGGAGATCGAGATGCCCTGCGGTCTCCATGGTGAGTGCACCCTCCGGATGGCAGGTCAGTGGAGCATGGGCGGGAGCGCGTCCTCGCGGGTCACCTCCGGGGCGGGGCGTTCCGGGCCGGCGCGGACCGCCCGGACCATCAGCCAGCCCATGATCGCGGCGAGCACCCCGTAGAGGGCGGCGAAGCCGGCCAGCGTGGCGATCACGTGGCCGGTGCCGACCGTCGGGGAGATCGCGTCGTGCGTCCTCAGCAGCCCGTGGACGATCCACGGCTGGCGTCCCATCTCGGTGACCAGCCAGCCGGCCGTGTTGGCGAGGAACGGCAGCGCGAGGAACGCGTAGGCCGTCCACGCGAACCAGCGGGGCGACGCCCACCCGCGCCGATGGATGATCCACAGCCACGCGGCGCTGTACAGCAGCACGAGGAACCCGACGGTGAGCATCACCCGCCACGACCAGTAGACGCTGCCGATGACCGGCGTGTAGTCGCCGGGGCCGTACCGCCGCTCGTACTCGCGCTGGATGTCGTTGATCCCGCGGATCTCCCCGTTCCAGTCGTTGGTGGACAGCACCGACAGGCCGTGCGGGATGACGATGTCGACGTTGGTGCGATCGGGGTGCTTCTCCCAGGGCCCGATCGCCAGCAGGGACAGCGGCGCCGGCGCCTGCGTCTCGTACAGGGCCTCGGCCGCGGCCATCTTCATCGGCTGGTACCTGACCAGGAGCTGCGCCTGGAAGTGCCCCACGCCGATCACCACGACGGACGCCACCGCCGTCACCCAGAGCGCCCCGTGCGCGGCGGCCCGGAACAGCGTCACGTCCGGGTCGTCCGGCCCGGCGTCCTCCCGCCGGGCCTTGCGGAGCCGGTACGCGGCCACGGCGACGACCAGGAGCCCGGCCGTCACCAGCGAGGCGGCGATCGTGTGGAAGAAGTGGGTGATCTGCAGCGGCTGGAGGAGGACGTCGCCGAGCGACGTCATCTCGGCGCGCCCGCCCTTCATCGCGTAGCCGACAGGGTGCTGCATCCAGCTGTTCGCGGCCAGGATGAAGTACGCGGACGACGACGTGCCCGCCACCACGAGCCAGATCATCGCGAGGTGGACGCGCGGGGACAGCCGGTTCCAGCCGAACAGCCACAGCCCGATGAAGGTGGACTCCAGGAAGAACGCCACCAGGCCCTCGATCGCCAGCGGCGCCCCGAACACCGATCCGACGAACCTGGAGTAGACCGACCAGTTCATGCCGAACTGGAACTCCTGCACGATCCCGGTGACGACCCCCAGCGCGAAGTTGATCAGGAAGAGCTTCCCGAAGAACCGCGTCATCCGCAGGTGGTGCTCCCGGCCGGTGCGGTACCAGGCGGTCTGCATGCCCGCGATGAACCAGGCCAGGCCGATGGTGAGCGGCACGAACAGGAAGTGGTACACGATGGTGACCGCGAACTGCCACCGGTCGAGCACCGCTGTCGTCTCCACCCCGCTTCCTTCCCATCGTCGGAGATCTCGGCGGCGGAGCGCCGTCGGGAGGCGGCCCCCGGCGGGCGCGCACTGGGCAGGTTTCCCGGCCGTCCGGCCGGAGAAAGGCAGTCCGCGGTCAATCGTTGATCAAGTTGTCGCGTCGAGGCGCCGGGCCCGGAGCCTGCGGGTGCGCAGCGCGGCCTCGATGGCGAACCGGGTGCCGGGGTCGGCGAGCTCGTCGCCGAGAAGGTGTTCGAGCACGCGCATCCGGTACCGGACGGTCTGCACGTGCACACCGAGCTCCTCGCTGATCCGCGTCGCGGGCGCGCGGGTCCGCAGCCAGACGGCGAGCGTGTCGACGAGCGGCAGCCTGCGCCGCTCGCTGAGCGGGGCGAGGGGCGCCAGGCCGCGGCGCGTGATCTGCTCCATCAGCGCGCCGTCGGCCAGCAGCCACAGGCTCATCAGATGGTCCTCGCACAGGGTGAGGGTGCCGTCGTGCAGGACGTCCTTCAGGTCGAGGAGGCGCCTGGCCCAGCGGAGCGAGTCGGCGGCGCGGGCGCGCGGGACGGTCAGGCCCACCGCGGCGCGCTCCCCGGCCAGCGCCGCTTCGAGCATCGCCCGCCGGTCGCCGGTGAGCGGGCCGGGGACGAGGAGGTAGGGCGCCGGTTCCGCCGGGTCGAGCAGGACGTCGGCGTCCAGCAGGGGGCAGACGGGCAGCGTCCCGGAGGGCAGGGCGACGAGCGTGACCTCGTCCGGGAGCGGCCAGTCGGCGGCCGGGTCGGGCTCGACCGTCGACGCGGAGCCGGCGAGCGCGCGCAGGAGGGCCAGCCGGGCGTCGTCGCGCGCCTGGCACGCTTCCGCCTTGGCCCGCTCGTAGCCCTCCCGGGACAGGGCCGCCGCGTCGTCCATGTAGGCGATCACGGCCTCGGCGAGGGCCGAGACCGCCAGGACGGACGCGACCCGGTCGTCCAGCATCGCCCGGATCCGGGACCAGGCCACCTGCATCGCGGCACGGTAGGCCGACTGGAGCACCGTGAGCGGGCGCCCCTCCATCACCTCGAACGCGCCCATCTTGCGGCACAGCTCGTCGCGGCGGTCGAGCGGCTGCGCCGGGTCGGCCAGCCAGTCCAGGAAGCCCAGCACGTTGCGTTCGACGGCCATGCGGATGACGTGGTTGTACGCGCTTCCGGGCGGCCGGGCGTAGGCGGGGATCGCGGCACGGATCCTCTCCACGATCTCGTCGACCAGGCCCGGGACGACGGTCGTCCGGACGTCCGGCGACAGCGCCGCGACGAGCTCGCGCAGCTCGGCGGACTCCTGCGGCGACAAGCCGCCCGGAGAGAACGGCCTCGGCATCGCGCACGCTCCGTGGGGTGGGTGACGGGGGTGTCAGGAGGCGGGGTTCAGGAGGCAGGGCGGCCCGGCGGGGTCCGCCGGCGGGCCTTCAGGACCGCCTCCAGGACGAAGCGCGTCTCGGGGTCGTCGAGCCGGCCGCCGACCTCCTTCCTGATCTGGCGGAGCCGGTACCGGACGGTCTGGGGGTGCAGGTGCAGCCGGCGTCCGACGTCCGCCGCCGTGCTCCACTGCTCCAGCCAGACCCGCAGCGTCTCGGTGAGCGCGCGCCGCTTGCCCTCGGGCAGGCCGGCCAGGCCGCCGAGCCGGCGCCGCGCGATCTCCTCCACGAGGGGCGGGTCGCACGTCAGCCACAGGTCCAGCAGGTGGTCCTCGGCGCGGATCAGCGGCGCGGGGTCGATCACGCCGTCCTCGGCGAGGGCGAGCACGCCGCGCGCCCAGCGCAGCGCGTCGGGGATCTCGCCGAGCGGCACGGTCAGGCCGACCACGGCCGGCCCGCGGTCGAGCGCCGCGCCGAGGAGGGCGCGCCGGGCCTCGTCCACCCCGCCGGGCACGAGCAGCCAGGGCGCGGTCCCGCCGAGAGCCGACAGGACGTCGCGGCGCGCGGCGGCGGGCCGCCACCGCGTACCGCGGCGGACCACGACCGGCGTCGCGGTCTCCGGCACGTTCCAGCCGAGCTTCGCGGCGAGGTGCTCGATCGCCTCGCGGGAGGCGACCGGGCGCGTGGAAAGGCCCCGCATCAGCAGCCTGCGCGAATGGACGAGGTCGACCGGCGCCTTCAGTCCCTGGTCCAGATAAGCCTCGACTATCGGGTCGATTATCTGGTCCATGAAGGCCATTTGGAATTCCGCGACGCGGGCCAGGTCGGCGCCCGACACCTTGTTGCGGACGCACACCTCGGTGATCCGGTGCCAGGAGGTGTCGAAGGCGATGTGGATCGCGGCGTGCAGGGTCTCCAGGCTCCGGTTGCCCGTGACCTCCCTGCGGCCGAACGAGTGCAGCAGTTCCAGCAGCCCGTCCAGCGGCTCCGCGGGATCGGCGAAGCGCGCCACGTAGGTGCGCATGGCCTCCCGCACGACCCGTTCCGGGCTGGGCGGTCCGCCGTCGGCGACCGCGAAGTCGGGGACGGTGGCGCGGACGGCCGTGTAGATCTCCTCGGCCAGTCCGGGGAGCCCGGACCGCAGGACCTCCACGAGTTCGGGAGGCGCCGGCTCGGGTCGCACGAGCGCGCCCTCCCGCCCGAGCGCCGAAGCGGGCTGCCCCACCGGAAGCGACATGCCGTTCAAAATACCCATGGGCCCCTAGTCGGAAAAGGCCCCGGAACGGCGGCGTGAAAGGTCATAGGGTCACTCACAGGCATTTGTTGCGGAAAGTCAACGGCGTCGCCAGTATCGGTGAGGCTCCATGGCGTATTCCGGTCCGACCGCTTCGAGGTCCCCGGTGCCTCCTCATCGGCGCACAAACTCCGCGAAGCGATTTACTCATCCGTTGACAGACCTTGCCGGAATCGGCGTCGACCCCGCGTGCGAACCTTGTCCGCCGTGAAAATCTCCGCTTACCGTACCGGCTAGTAGGTGAATGGTGAGCTCACACCCACCCACGCAGGAAGGCCCGTGCCTCTCCCCAGGCACCCGGTCCCACCCCCAGGAAAGGTCATTCCCGTGCGCAAGATCACCTCTGCGGCCCTCGCCGCCACGAGCGCCTCCGCCCTCGCCCTGTTCCTCGCCGCCCCGGCCCACGCGGCCAACCTCACCGCGACCGTGACGAACGGCGGCTCGGTGACCGCCACGAACTCCGGCAACCTCGTCATCACCGACACCAGCACCGGCATCGCGGTGACCTGCACCACGTCCACCGGCTCCGGCAGCATCCCGAACGGGACCAAGAGCGGCGCCTCGCCGCTCCAGGTCGGAACGATCAGCGCGATCTCGTTCACCAACTGCAACGGCGGCGGGTTCTCCTTCACCGTGACGCCGAAGGCCCTTCCCTGGAAGGTGAACGTCACCGGCGCCACGTCGGGCGGCGTCACCCCGGGCAGCCTGAGCGGCATCTCCGCGCACGCCTCGGCGGCGGGCGGGCTCTGCCAGCTGGACATCGCCGGCACGGCCTCCGGCACCTACACCAACAGCACCGGCAAGCTGACGGCCACCGGCAGCGGGCTCACGGTCAGCAACGTCACCTCGGGCTGCCTCGGCATCGCGCACAACGGGGACTCCGCCTCGCTGAACGGCGCCTACATCGTCAAGAACAGCGGCGGCACCTTCCCGCAGATCAACGTCACCTCCCCGTGACGCCCTGATCCGCGCACGACCGCGGGGGTCGCCCACCCCCTAGGCCTCCGCACCGCACAGGCGAGCCGGAAACGCGTCGGCGTTTCCGGCTCGCCGCCTGTCCGGGGGGGACGCCTCCGAGCGCGGGCGTGGCCCGCGCCCGGCGGTGCGGCCGGGAACGTTCCGGTGGACCGGTTGGCCGGTAGCGGCCCGTTCCGACGATCTTGCTTGACTCTGGACACTCCAGCGTTTCTATTGGCCCCCGTGGTCGTTCACGATCACCGTGGTCCCTCGCGGCCACCGTGCTCCTTCGCGACCACCGCTACTCCTGTCGGCTTTCGGGGATGAGGAACCATGGGAGGCGATGGCATGCGCCATCGACGTACACGGGCGGGATCGCTCGCCCTCACCGCGGTGCTGGGCCTGAGCCCGCTCGCGGCGGTGCCGCCGGCGTCGGCCGACGGCCAGGTGACCGAGGTGGCGCTGCCGGTGCCCGACGTCGCGCCGGTCGGGCTCGCCGCCGGACCGTCCGGCACCCTCTGGTACGCCGCGAACGCCGGCGGCATCGGCCGCGTCGGCGCCGACGGCAAGGTCACCGAGTTCACGATCAGTGAGAACTCGCAGCACCAGGCCGGCGTCCCCGACGCGATGACGGCCGCGAGCGACGGCGCGCTCTGGTTCACCGACATGTCCTACAGCGTCCCGCGGGTGGGGCGCGTGAACCCGGCGAACGGCGCCGCGACGCTGTTCGAGCTGCCGGTGACGGGCGACGTGAACTTCGCCAACGCCCAGGTCAACGGCGTCGCGCCGGGCCCGGACGGATCGGTGTGGATCACCGGTGGGTACTCCGGCACGATCGGCCGGGTCGACCCGTCCGGGAACGTCACGGCGTACGCCACGGGCCTGTCCCCGTACGCGGTCACCGTGGGCCCGGACCAGGCGGTGTGGTTCACCGACACCAGCGGCCGGATCGGCCGGCTCGACCCCGCCACCGGCCAGGTCACCCCCTACGACACGCCGTTCACCTTCCAGGGCTACCCGGGCATGGGCGACATCGTGTCCGGCCCGGACGGCAAGCTGTGGTTCACGCAGCCCGGCGTCAGCCGGATCGGCAGCCTCGACCCGGCCACCGGCGAGGTCGCCGAGTACGCCACGCCCCGCCCCGACTCCGACCCGACCGGCATCGTCGCGCGGGACGGCAAGCTGTGGTTCACCGAGGCCGCCGCCAGCAACATCGGCAGCCTCGACCCCGCCACCGGCGAGATCGCCGAGTACCCGCTGCCGGCGACCCTCTCGGCGCCGACCCGCATCGTCAACGGCCCCGGCGGCCACCTGTGGTTCACCGAGCCGGGCCGCGGCCTGATCGGGCACTTCGACCCGGCCGCCCCGCCGTCCGGCACGTCCCACCCGGCGCTTCCGGCCGCGGCCCCGGGCAGCAGCCCCACCCCCGCCGCGCGCTTCCAGAACCAGTGCGCGGTGGAGTCCCTCTGCCAGACGCAGGTCACCACCGGCGGCGACGTCAAGATCGGCACCTTCCGGCAGAGCCTGCCGAGCGGCGCCATCCGCATCACCGGCTCCCTCGGGGCGCCCGACGAGACCGGCGACTTCGTCCTCGACCCGCCCGTGGTCGGCGAGCAGCTCATCTCCAAGCAGGTGGAGGTGCCGGGCGGCCTCATCGCGCAGCTGCCGCTGATCGGCCCGATCCTCGGCAAGTCGCCCGCCGCGATGTGGGACGTCAACCGCCTCACGATCAGCCAGACGCTGGCCGGCAAGGTGCACGCCTACCTCACCGACACCGGGCTCGGCGTCCGCGTGCCGCTCAACGTCCACCTGAACAACCAGCTGCTCGGCACGACCTGCGTCATCGGCCCGATCACCGCGAGCCTGCCGACCACCTTCCTGGCCGGCTCCCCGAACGGCGACCCGCACCTCGGCTTCGTCCCGGCGGCCGTCTCCCTGGAGGCGCCGATCGAGGTCCCCGCCGCGAAGGGCTGCGGCCCGTTCGGCATGCTCGACGGCGTCATCAACCAGCTCATGGGGCTGCCGTCGCCCGCCTCGCAGAACTCCATGAAGCTGACCGGCGTCCTCAACCTGGGCAACGGGATCAACGCGAGCAACACCCCGCAGAGCCTGGCGTCCGGCCCGGTCGCCGCCAAGCTCAAGCAGATCCTCAAGTCCGGCAAGACCCCGCGCAAGACGGCCAAGGCCCCGACCCCGGCCCCGAAGAAGGCCACCTACAGGATGAAGGCCCGCCGCTAGCGGCGGAGCACCGGGCGGAGGCGCCTCCGAAGGCCCGTCCTTCGGAGGCGCCTCCACACCGTCCACACCCTGTGGACAGAAAACCCGGCGCCGTCATCGCCGCCTGACGCGATCGCCCCACGGACTGGCGTTGGGCGGCGCGCTTCAGGGCGCGGTCGCGAGCTCCTTGGAGTTGGGACGGGACGGATGGCTGCGCGCGAGCGGTCCGGCGGCCATCGCCCGGACGAGCGTGTCGGTCACCCGCGTGACGAAGGCGCGGCCCGCCTCGTCGACGCCGTGGCCGCAGGCGCGTCCCCGCATCGCGCACACCCAGCGCATGGTGCCGGTGGCGAAGACCCCGGCCCCGCTGCGGGTCGTGTAGTAGGACGCGTGCGCGACGGCGCTCCCGGTCCCGCAGCTGATCGGGGACCGTCCGACGATCTCCAGTGTCGGCGGCGTCGGGCCGCCGGGGGCGATCGCGTCGGCCTCGGGGCCGACCATGCCGGGGAACCGGGTTCCCGCACGCACGCCGGTGCCGCGGAACAGCCAGAAATCGGGCCGGTAGACGGTGAACGCGCCTTCCGCCGGAAAGCACATGTACTGGATGCCGATGATGTCGCTCTCCGGGCGCGGCTTCGGCGGGAGCCGCCAGTCCTGCGTCGACTCGGCCGGGTTCGTCCGGGCGACGGGGTCGGCGGAGGAGTCCTTGTAGCAGACCACCAGCCGGTCGGCCCCCAGTGCCGTCGCCTCGAACCGGATGTGCCGGTTCACCGCGTTGGCGCCGAGGAACGCGATGTTGACGCCGTGGTCGCGAGCCTCCGTGGCGCGCTGGCGCATGGCCGACGACCAGTACTCGTCGTGCCCCAGCGTGAGCAGGCCGCGCGCCTTGCTCAGCAGAGCGGGATCGCTGTGCAGGTCGTTGTCGGTCGCGTACGCCAGCGGCACGCCCGCCTTCTCGGCCAGGGCGATCGCGGGCTGCTCGTAGGTCAGGAACTTGCCCGCGCCGGTCTTGTCGTAGGGGCGGTCGAAGCTGACCGCGTAGGACCGGTCGTCGTACCCGGACGGCCCCTCGTACAGGTCGTGGCCGCCCCACATGTTGTACGCCTGCCAGGTGGTGGTCGCGTTCAGCACCACGACCCGTCCGGCGGTGTCCGGCGAGCGGACGGTCACCGGCACGTACCGCTGGGCGCCCGACACGGCGGTCAGCCTGATCAGGTAGCTGCCCGCGGGCCAGCCGGACGTGGCGACCGTCATCGACGGCCGCCACGGCGCCGAGACGGTGCGCGTCTTCCGGTCGATCCGGGCCGCCGCCTGCCGCACCCCGGCGACCTGCCCCGACCGCCACACGCGGCGCGCGTTCGCGCCCCCGTACCAGCCCATCCGGAACGCCTCCGCGCTGAACCCGGAGGTCGTGGTCGAGACGAACAGCCGGAACGACTGGCCCGGCAGCACGCTCACGCGATCGGCGTACCCCTCGATCTCGTGCTCGGCCCCCCTGCGGCGGACCTGCCAGTCCGTCGTGCCGGGCTTGGCGTTCTCGGGCGTCTCCACGGTCGCCGCGCCCGCCTTGCCCGGCCGGTCGGCGGACGAGCGGCGGGACGTCGAGCACGCGCCGACCAGAACGAGCGCCGAGACCAGCGCCAGCACGACCGGACCCCGGAGTACGCGCGGAGACACGCGTCCGTCTAAGGGACGTCCCTCTTCTGCTTCCGTCACGGCGGACCACCCTCCCCTGAACTCCCCTGCGGGCAACCCGTCCACCGCCACGTACCAGAGATCGTCTTCCCGCCCCGCGCCCGCATAACCGCCGGCCCTGAACGAGTCCGGGGGACGCACCTGTTACATGACAGTTCGCGCCATTATGTCGCCGAGCCGGTCGCCCAGGAGGCCGGATACGGCGCCGACCCGGGCCGCCGCCCCCGCGCGCCGGTGCGGCTCGCCCAGGCGACCGGAGTCACCGTGGCCATGGGATGTGGCGGCTCCGCGGCCGTGGCGCCCGAGCGCCGTCCCCCTGGCCGACGGCCGCGGCCTTCTGCCGCGGGCCCTCATTCAGGGTCCGCGGCGCCGTACCGGACGGCCGCCCGCCTCTCGAAGGCGACCAGGCCGAGGAGCAGCCCGCTCACCAGGCCGAGTGCGGCGAGCGCGGGCAGGAGCCGGGCGGCGGGGATCAGCAGGAAGAACGCCGCGGCGACGACCAGCGGCGCCGCCGGAACGGAACGGACGGTGAGCCTGGCGAAGGCGGCCCGCCCCAGGAGGAACACGGCGGCCCCCGCGTACAAGGCGGTCACGACGGGCCACTCCAGGGCCCGACCGTGGTCGGCGGCGTCGCCGGACAACTCTGCCAGGACTTCGTGGGCGCCGAGGGCGATGTAGAGGGCGCCGGCGATGAGCGGGAAGTGGACCATGGTGTAGGCGTCGCGGGCGATCTGAGCACGGCGCAGGCCGGACGCGCGTTCCAGGACGCCCTCGGCGGCGTCCGCCAGGCCGCGGAAGTACAGCAGCCACAGGCACACGACGGCGACGAACCCGACCAGCGCCGCCAGGAGCACCATGGCACCGGCGATCGAGTCGCCCGCCCCCGCGCCGGCGGAGATCAGGGACTCGCCCAGCGCGATGATCAGCACCATGCGGTGCCGTTCGGCGAAGTGGCCGGCGCTGCGGACCGTCCAGCCGCCGAGGCCGGAGGCGATCCGGCCCCCACCGAAGTCGACGGCGAACGCGGCGGCCCACAGCACGGTCTGCCAGGTCCCGCCGAGCACCGCCCCCGCGATGAGGGCGGACAGGGAGATCGTCTGGGGGACCGCGTCGAGGAGCAGTTGGTCGCGCAGCCCGCGGTCGCCCGCCACCGACGACAGGTACAGCCCGAAGTAGACCACCCGGACGACGCAGAAGGCGCCCGCCAGGACGAGCGGGGCGTCGACCCCCGCGGCGTGGCGGCCGAAGGCGTCCGGCATGACCAGGGCCGCGACGAACAGGGCCGCCATCACCGCCAGCATCCCGGTCCGGACCACGCCGCGATCGGCGCGCACCCGGTTGCCCAGCCAGGCGTACGCCGCCCAGGACCACCAGAGCAGCAGGAGGAGGATCAGCCCGCGCACCAGGGACAGGGCGGACGGGGAGTGCGCCATGAACGAGACGACCCGGGTGATCGCGAACACGAAGACGAGGTCGAAGAAGATCTCGAAGGAGGTCGCCCGGTGGGTTTCGGGCGTGATCGCCGGGCGCTGCCACGGGAGGTCTGCCACCGGCACAGGTTACCCGCCTGGCGATCAACGTCGCCGCTGGTCAGCGGGCGCCGGAGCGTGTCGCCCCCGGTCCGGCGGCGTCGGGCTCGAGCGGCCCCTGCCGCCGGTCGCCGGCACCGGCTTCCGGTTCGACCCTCGTGAACCTGCCCCCTGCCGCGTGGCGGGTCGGCGCGGCCGGCCGCCTGGAGCAGGCCCGCCTGCACGCCGAAACCGCGCTCGGCGCGGGCCTGCCCGGCATCTCGCCGCGCCTCGCGCTGATCACCTACGGCGCGCTCGCGATGACCGCGTCCGGCGAGAAGGAGGCGGAGGACATGTACGCGCGGGCGGAGTCCGCTCCGGCGGCGGCGGGCTTCCCGTTCGAGCCGGCCCGCGTCCGCCTCGCCCGCGGCGTCCGGCTGAGGCACGTCCAGGGGCCGAGACGGGCGGCCCTGCGCGACGCCCTGGCGAGGGCCGGCGACAGCTGACCCCTAACGACTCACATCGGGTCTCACCATCAAATGACGGGTGTGGCCGCTCTCCCTTCGGGCGAGAGTCGATGACGACGCACGGAATCGGCACGGAGGGGCAACATGATCAACAGACGCGCGTCCGGCAAGGGATCGGCCAGGTCGCGGGCGGGGCCGCCGCCTCCCCGGCCGGCCTGCCGGACGCCGCGGCCTTCGCCCAGGCCGTCACCGGCGCACACCGCCTCTGACCGCGAACCGCACCCGACCGAACGGAGGAACCACTCATGGCAAGGACATGGCTGATCACCGGAGCGTCGCGAGGACTCGGACGCCACCTCACCGAGGCGGTCCTGGACGCCGGTGACCAGGTCGTCGCGACCGCCCGGCGTCCGCAGCAGTTGGACGACCTGGCGGCCAGGCACGACCAACGGATCCGGGCGGTCGCGCTGGACGTCACCGACCCCGCCGCGGCCGCCCGTGCCGTGGAGGAGGCCACCGTCGCCTTCGGCCGTCTCGACGTCGTCGTCAACAACGCCGGCTACGCCAACAGCGCGCCCATTGAGGAGATGGCCGAGGACGACTTCCGCGCCCAGATCGAGACCGACTTCTTCGGCGTCGTGAACGTGACGCGGGCCGCGCTGCCCGTCCTGCGCGCCCAGCGCTCGGGGACCTTCGTGCAGGTCTCCTCCATCGGCGGACGCGTGGGCGGCACCCCCGGGATGGGCGCCTACCAGGCCGCGAAGTTCGCCGTCGAAGGGTTCTCCGAGGTGCTCGCGGCCGAGGTGGCGCCGTTCGGCGTGAAGGTCCTCATCGTCGAGCCGGGCGCGTTCCGCACCGACTGGCAGGGCTCGTCCATGGAACTCCACCCGGTCGGCCCCGACTACGAGGAGACGGTCGGCGCCATCAACAGCTACCGGCAGGCCAACGACGGCACCCAGCAAGGCGACCCGGCCCGCGCCGCCAAGGCCGTCATCGACGTGGTCGCCGCCGACGATCCGCCCCGCCGCCTCATCCTCGGTGGCGACGCCCTCGCCCTGGCCCGCAGGTCCGCCGAGGCCCGCGCCGCCGAGGCCGAGCAGTGGGCCGCCGTGACGCGCTCGACCGACTTCCCCTCGGACGAGCCCTAGCCGCGGGCGATGTAGAGATTCATGCCGGTGAAGTCGAGGGTGACGGTGTACGGCTTGAAGAAGGGGTGGAAGAACGCCCCCAGCGAGTCGAACCCGGCGCGAGGGGGTCTACCGGAGGGATTCGCCAAGCAGTAGACCTCCCTGGCGACGGCGTCGCCAAGGCGGATCTCGTCCGGGTAGCAGGGATAGGTGACGACCGGGTGGCTGTGCGCGAAAGTCTCCAGCGGGCGGTCGTAGTCGGTACGGATCCGCAGACGCTTGGCCGTCTCCTCGGGCATGGCCACGGCGCTCTCGCTGGTTCCACCGATCGACAGTCCCACCAATCGCGATCCGGAACCGCCGATGCTGCCCCTGCTGTACAGGCCGTGCTCATCGGCCAGCCACAGCGGCAGGGGCCTGGCGCCCGCCCGCGCGGCGTCGCGCCGTACCCGGCGGACGGCTTCGGGAGTGGGACGGCGCAGGATCAGCGACCGGCCCGCGTAGTCGAAGGTGGTCAGCAGGTGGTAGAAGACCCACGTGCCGATGATGCCGTCGCTGGGCCCCCCGGGCGAAGCCTGGTCCGTCTCCGACCACTCCACGGGGATGTTGCGCAATTCGACGTCGCCCAGCCTGAAGGATTCCAGCACCCCGAAGTACTGCCACGCGGTGCCGTCCAGGTAGTCGATCTGCTGCTCGGCCACGGCGGTCAGCCCGGCCTCCCTCGCCACCTCCGCGGACATGCCCAGCCATGGGGCGCCGGTGTAGAGCATGAAGCGCTTGGGCGGTCCGCCGTTGACCGACCCCTCGACCTGTGGTGACGGGTCCATCTGCTGCCACGGCAGCCGGGCGGCGTCGCCGTGGACCTGGTACGGCTCGCCCTGAACCGCCCCGAACCACGTGGCGAAGACGTCCTTGCCGGCCGCTCGCCAGTGCGGCACGGACTGGGAGAGTTTGTCCTGACGGATGTAGCAATCGCCCAGAAGTCGATTGGTCTCCTTGTCGCTGGGCGCCAGTCTCAGAGCCATGGCGAGATAGTGCTCAGCGTCGGAGAACTGGTTGGTCAGTAGCGCTACCTGGCCGCGCCGACGGGCCGCGTGCACGTTGGCGGGGTCTCTTTTCAGGATCGCCTCGTAGGCGCGGCCGGCCTGTTCGAACTTCCCGGCCTTGAACAGCGCGTCCGCGTCACCACCGTCGGCGTGGGCCGCGACCGCGACGCCCGCCGGCGTCGCGGTCGCGGATGCGCCGGCCACCACGGCGGCGCCTCGCAGCAGCGAACGTCGATCCCACTTCCCGTCATCAGCCACGGCTTTCTCCTTTCGTGGCCCCTTCCGCCGCGATGTCGGACGGCGATGCCTGCCGCGATCGCTCAAAGGGAAAGGAGCATCGCGCACGGCCTCCCTCGTTCGGGGACCTTGCTCGGCGATCAGATTGGGCAGGCTCGAACGCTACGACTCGGCACCTATCGTCGGCGTATCGAAAACGCCCCCGGGTATGGGGAGGCGTGCCCAGGGCGTGATCGCTACGGTGCCTCGCCGTGCCGGGGCGGATGAGCGGCGTACGGCCGGTTCACCGGTCCTCCTCCGCCCCGAGAGCCGCCTTCACCAGGACGACGGCGTTGACGGGGCTGTCGGCCTCGCACATCCAGATACCGTCCTGGACGAACCACCAGCGATCGCCGTCGTTCGCGCGGCGCCGGCACTCGACCTCCACGCCGGACGCCTCCGGCTCCTTCGCCACGCGCAGGCGTAGAGCGCCGACGTTCTCGACCGCGAGCTTGTGGCCTCGCAGCAGATTCCCGAGCGTGGTCGTGAACTCCGCGCCCTTCGAGCCCTCGCCGACGCCGTCTGGAACCGATGGAGTCATGCCGCCGCCGCTTTCGATCCCGCGTTGCGGGATCACGCTCCGGGCGCCCGGCGGGAGCCGTCCGGGGAACGTCGGTTGTTCTTCATGATCGGCCTCTTCTGGTGCGGGGGGCTGGTTTTTCCTGTTGATATGGCGATGTGCGCAGAACGGGTGCCATGTCCGGCTCGCCGTGATCGCGGATTATCGCGTTTCACTCCCGTGCTGACTCCGAGTAGAGCACCATGAAAGCAAGGTCTGCAAGCGGTCGGATCGATTCTCCTGGCGAGAATTTTCGCAGGTCAGAGACCTGTTGCGGACCGGGCGAGGGGATGCTTTCATTCCGGGTGAAAGGCGGCCCCGAGATGCGAGAGGGAGGTGATGTGAGTGTCGGAGGCGACCACGGGTTCGACCGTCCCCCGGCGGCAACTCGGCCGGTATCTCCGAGAACTTCGGATAAATGCGCGCTTAACCGTACAAGCTGCGGCGAAAGCGCTTGAATGGTCCGAAGCAAAGATGTGGAGGATCGAGACCGGCCAAACGTCCCTGCGATCTCACGACGTGGAGACCATGTGCCGCGTGTACGGCGCAACCGAGGAACTGAAGACCGCCCTGATGGGCTTGGCCAAGGAGACCAAGGGAAAGGGATGGTGGCACGCCTACGGCGACGTGATCCCTGAGGGATTCGATCTCTTCATCGGCCTGGAGGAGGCTGCGAGCAGCCGAGAGGAGTACTCGCCGGAGCTGGTCCCGGGCCTCTTCCAGACCCCCGACTACCTCTACGCGCTCTTCAAGAAGAACCGACCAGATCTGCAAGCCGAAGAGGTCGAACGACGGGTCCGGCTGCGAATGCAACGGCAGGCGCTGGTCACGCGCGTCACGGCCCCGCCTGACCTGAAGGTCGTCCTGAGCGAGGCGGTGGTCCGCCGGGTCATCGGCGGGCCCGCGGTCATGGCGGCCCAGCTCGACCGGCTGGCACAACTGAACGACTGCCCCAACGTGGCCATCCGCCTCGTGCCGTTCGCGGCGGGCTCGCACCGCGGCCTCGACACGGGGGCGTTCATCATCCTGCGGTTCCCGACCAAGGAGGACGGGCGCGATCACGAACCGCCGACGGTGTTTGTACAAGGCTTCACCGGCGCTCTATATCTGGATAAACCCCGCGAGATCGACCGCTACGCCGGGGCGTTCACGGTCATCTGGGACAACGCTCTGCCCCAGGAGGACAGTTCGGCGTTGTTCCGGCAGGTAGCAAGGGAGATGAACGGACGATGAGCACCGACGTCGCCGCTGCGGCCATCTGGCGCAAGAGCAGCCGCAGCAACACCGAACAAGAGTGCGTGGAGGTCGCGATGCTTCCGACCTCCATCGGTATCCGGGACAGCAAGAACCCCGAAGGCGGTCACCTCCCCCTCGACCACACCACGTTCACCGGTCTCCTCGCTCGGGTGAAGGCCGGGACGTTCGACCTCTAGGCATGAGAAAGGGCCCCGGTGGAGACAAGCCGCCGGGGCCCTTCTTGCGATCGGCGGGAGAAGGCGACCGTCCACTCCAGAACATTCACCGCAACAGAAGAAGCGGGTCTTCCTCAGCGGCCCCTCCGCCCCGCTCCAACGTGCTGTAATCGTCCAATGACTTACGGTGTTCTTCAAATCTCGGGGTGCCGGCGCCCCGTCCTCACATTCGCGCTGATCCTTGCGGCGGGGATGGCTGCGGGCTGTGGCGACGGGGGCAAGAAGCCCGGCATCCGCGTACCGAAGACGGACAGCTTCGCAGTGCCGCAACCCCTTACCTCCGCCCCGCCTGTCGGTGCCCCGCGCATGGAACGGCTCATGCACGAGATGGAAAAGGCCACCGTCAGAGCCGGGGGCGTGGCCGCAGAGACCAAGGCCCGTTGCGACACCAACATGGGCCGAATCGGCACGCGCCCGGAAACCTTCGCGTGCACGGTGTCCTACAGAGGCAAGAACGCCGAGTTCCGCACCAGTGTCTCCATCGTGTCGAAGCGGCTGACGGCCAAGCCCGGGGAGGACTTCCCGAGCGGTACCGAATACCGGTACAGGCTGTCGGCCGTCGCGACGAAGCTCGTACTCACCCGGGAAGGCGTCCACCGTCAGTGGGGCTACCACCCGTCCGGCGGCGACGACGAGTACCGCTGCGACGCCGACATCCCTGAGGTGGCCGTCATGCCCCCGGGGCCTACGCCCTACCGCTGCTACAGCCTCTACCGCCCGGGCTTCAAAACCAGAGTCGCCTCCTACCGCGTGGTCCTATCCGCAGAAGACGGGGAACACCCCGACGGAAGCCTCTCCTTCAAGCCGGCCAATTCCCAATCCTCCGCCTGAAAACCCAACGCCGCGGCAGGCCGTGCCGCCCGTCAGGACGTCGTGGGCGTCGCGCTCATGCGCGACCTGGTCCCTGCCCCGCCCGTGCGCATTGATCATTGACGCTATGCCGCACCTCGCATGCGCCCACTGCACCCGAAGGCTCACCACCGAGATCGAACTGACCGAAGCCGCCCGCGGAGACGTTCCCGGGCAGCCCTATCTTCCGCGAGGTGCTTACGTCTCCAGTTGGGAAGGCGGTTTCGTGGTCAACTGCGACGACATCGTCGGAGCGGTCCGTCACCCCGACCAAGCGCGTTCGGCCGGCTGTTGCGGGCCCACCGGACTCGACGGACCGAACCTCGTCTGCTCAGGATGCGGACGGGAGGTCGGGACCGAAGAGTCGGACTGCTGGAAGCCCCACCTGGTCGTCACTCGACCTGGCGCCACGAGCCTGATCGTGAGCGCGCACGAGCGATCCGCGTAGTTCAACGAATGCGCCAGAGCGCCGGTCAGATGAACGGCCTGATCCAGGTCTCGAAGCGTGCCCCGAATTCGTCTCGGGCCGCTTTGATCAGGTCGTTGGGGTCGTTCACCGGGTCCAGGCCGAAGTGCTGCTTCAGCCATGCGACATAAGCCGCGTGCGCCTCGGGGGCGCCGTCGCGTTCGCGGTGGTAGCCCTCGTACTCGGCGAAGTAGGCGTCGCCCCAGTCGACGGACAGCGGCCGGTCGCTCGCGAGCTGGTGGAACAGGTCCCGAAGGTCGCGTGCGGTGAGATGGATCCCCCCTTCGTCGCCGAACGCCGCGATGGGCAAGGCGGCGAGGTCCGCGCGGTCGTCCACCCGCCACAAGGCATAGAACGAGCCCGAGCCGGTGGCGGCCGCGAACGGGAGGAACGCCTCGACGAACTCTGGGGCGTCCGACCACGAATCGTGCTGCGGCTCTCCGAATTCGAGCATCTCGAAACCGTCCGAGATGAACTCTCCGCCGAGGCTCTTCTCAAGTTCGCTGAGCAGGTTCAGCTCCGGCACGGGGGAGTAGGCACTGTCCATCGGGCGTCCGATCGGCTGGAAGCGAAAGGCGAGATCGTCCGCGAGAACATACCTGCTCCCGCCCATTGGCCGCACCAGCGCATCAGCACGAGTCGTCATAGCGCGCGGCGATGGCGGCGGCGCGGTCGCGCAGCGAGGTGCGCAACCACTGCGGGGCGAGAACCTCCGCGTTGTCGGCGACCTGCCACAGCGCCCAGACGGCGTGCCTCGAATCCTGGAAGGTCACCTCCAGCCGCAGCCAGCCGTCCGCGTCGTCCTCCTCGGCGAGGACGGCCAGCGCGGTGCCGACCAGATCCTTGCGCCGCGCCGGGTGAACCCGTGCGAGGACGGCGACCTGGTCGCCGCCCGTCCGGAACCGCGTGCTGCGCTCCTGCCACGCCCGGTCCAGATCGACCCGTTCCCTCCGCTCTGCGGGTTCGTCCAGTTCCTCGGCGGCCCCGATCCGCGACAGCCGGTACGTCCGGTCCTCGCCGGACCTCGTGGCCAGCAGGTAGCCCAGGCCGCGGACGGTGACGAGGCCGACCGGGTCCACCGTGCGCCACTTCGGGCTCTGATCCACCGCCGCGTAGTGGATGCGCAGCTTGTGCCCGGCGAACACCGCGCGCCTGACCTCGGCCACCACCGCCTCAGGCACTTCCTCGGCGACCAGCCGCCGCGCGAGAAGGTCGGCGTCGGGTTCGATGAGCAGCCGCTGGGCCGCGTCGGCCGCGGTGTCCCGATAGCTCTCGGGCAGCGCGTCCACCACCTTGAGCATGGCCGATGCGAGCGCCGAGCCGAGGCCGAACGCCTCCGCCCCGCGCCGCGATCCGGCGACCAGCAGAGCGAGCGCCTCCTCATGGTTCAGCCCGGTGAGCTCGGTCCGAAAACCGGGCAGCAACGCGAAACCGCCGTGCCGACCGCGTTCGGCGTAGACCGGGACCCCCGCCGCGGACAACGCCTCGATGTCGCGCAGCACCGTACGCGTCGACACCTCCAACTCCTGGGCCAGTGCCGTCGCAGACAGCCGACCATGCTGACGCAGCAACAACACCAGCGAGACCAACCGGTCAGCACGCACACCAAGAACCTACTCAAATACATGACACAGGATGTCGTGATTCGTTGGAAGGCTCTTCCCAACGCCAGAGGGCGGCCATCGAGCCGTCCGATGATGCACTTCCAACGAATCGAATGGAGCTAAAAGGCAATGGAGCGTACGACGGTCAACCCGTGGACGTGGTCGGTGGACCTGGGCTACAACCAGGGCGAGGTCGTCTCCGGACACACCCGAACCCTGTACTGCTCAGGCCAGACCGCGATGAGCGGCGAGGGCAAGCCCCAGCATGCCGGCGACATGGCGGCCCAGCTCGCACTGAGCATCGACAACCTGGAGGCCGTACTCGCCGAGGCCGGCATGTCGCTGGCGAACCTCGTCCGCCTCAACGTCTACACCACCGACGTCGACCTCCTCTTCCAGCACTACGGCATCCTGGCCTCCCGCTTGGCCGCCGCCAACGCAGCCACGAGCACCACAATGCTGGGCGTAACCCGCCTAGCAATCCCCACCCTGACAGTAGAACTAGAAGCCACCGCCGCAGCCTGACCCACCCCCCGGCTGCTCGTGCCATCCCACCCCGGCACGAGCAGCACACGACGGGCGAACTGCCGTACCCCACCTCGCCGAACCCAGGTCCGTCAGAGTCCTGGAGTGCCGCAGCCATCGATGCCCGGCTGTGGTTTTCGGAAATGTTGGAGCGCCGGTCGGGAAGGGCGGCCCCCAGGTCAGCGTGGAAGCGGGCCCACGCGGTCGGCCTTCCTCCGGCGCTCCTGGATGATCCATCGCTTGCCTTCGGCTGCGACGCCCTCCAGGACATGAAGGGTGTGACTGAGACCTGCGGAGTCCAGGGTCATCTCCGAGACCACGCCGGGGGTCTCGTCCACCAGCAGCTCTTCCGTTCCGGAGGCCAGCACGTCGACCGCGATTCGCTCTCCGTTGACGAGCGCGAGCTCGAACTTGCGCTCATCGCGCTCCGCTTGGTGCACCTGCATTGCCGCGACCGACTCGTAGCGGTAGTTGGTGCGTACATAGCCGCGGAAGGTGCCCTGCTCGAAGTCGAGGTCGGCCCTGAATTGGCGGATCCCATCAGCTGTGAGGAGGAAAAGCGTGAGGCGGTAGCGTGTGTAACGCCATGGTCCGTGCTTCACGCGTGCGCGTCGATTCGGCGTGCCGGGCGCTTCGATGAAGGCATGGGCGATCAGGTCGCTTACGGAGAGTCCATAGTGGCGTAGCGCTTCGCCCAGCAGGACTTTTCGGTCGCAGTCCAGCCATGCGGCCATCTCCACATCCGTGGGCTTGCAGGCTAGCTTGTCCTTCCAGCGCCGGAAAGCGGCATTGCATGCGGCACGCATCTGCGCGACCTCGGCCTCGTCGGCGGCGTGCCGTCTGCGTTCGAGAGCGATGCGCAGCCAGGCGCGGGCGGCCACGATTCCCGCAGCGATTGCGAAAGCCGTCGACCGCGTCGCCGCGACGGGAGCGACCTGTGTCGCCGTCACTATCGCCTGGCAGGCTCCGATGACGCATGCGGCAAGCCCGATCAGTGTCACGGCCCTTATGGACGGGGGTATCGCGAGTTCCCGGCGGTAGTCCCACAGCGTGTCGTTCTCCCACCGCTTCCTGACATCGCCCACCCGGAACCGGATAAGCCAGGCGATGCGTTCGGCTCCGGCCCGCTGCTCCCGGTAGGCATAGACGATCTCGTCCCGGATTTTCCGACGAATTCCTGCCGTACCGTCCAGCCAAGCTGAGCGGTTCGCGTTGCGCGGAACGTACGTGGCGAAGTAGTGGTCGAAACGCTGGTCGACTTTGCTGGCGAACCCGCCAGAAGGTGGGCTGCCCGTACGGGCGCGAGGCGGTGCGAGCTCCGCGTCTTTCGCTCGGAGCCGCTCAACACGGAAGCGCCACTCCAGGCCACCGCGCGCGGCGAAGAAGCCGCCTCCGACGCTCAGCAGGTAGACGAGCATCGCGAGCACCTGGAACTCTCGGGCCAGTAGGTAGCCGATTTGAAGCGCCGCTGCGGCCAGGACTGTCGTGCCCGACACCGCCTGTAGCCAGAGGCTCCCGGGAGTGTGGGGAGGGGATGGATCAGGTACCCGCGGAGCCAGAGGTTCCGGCTCGAAGAATTTCCAGACGCGAGCGGTCCGGTCCTTCGCCAACTGGTTATCTTCGGCGCTCTCCAGCGAGCGCTTCCACATCTCGTCTTGGAGCGGACCTTCCAGGAACAGTTCCATGTGGCGCAGGATCATCATGCGCTGCGGCTCGGCGAGCCCGTCGATGTCCTTGAGGAGGGGACGCATGTCCATGTCCGGCAGCCGTGCCGCCTCCAGCAGGCGCTCGATGGTCTTCACCCCGTCGGCCCAGGCATCTCCGCCGGAGAAGGGGCAGAGGAGCCGCGCCTGCCGTAGCATTCTGGCGTCGTCGGGAGGCATCTCGTGCCGGGTCCGGCCACTGACCAAGGCGAGCTGTAAGTGGAAGCAGGCCTTGCTCCCGCTGTAGCCGTTGAGAACGGCTTCGTGCATGAGTTGCCGCGCCTTGCTTGGCATGCCGCCGTCGAGCAGTCTGACACCGGTATCGAACCGTTCCGCGGCCGAGGCCTCCGCAGGAAGCGTGTAGGAATAGATGTCGCCGTGCACGATCGCAGCCTGGACGCCGATCTGAGCGCGGTCCGCCGCATAGTTCGTCGCAGGGGCGTGCGGTTCGGTCATGTCAGGCCCTGGACCAGGGCGATGACCGTCCCGACCTCGGCCGCCAGGATCGCGACGTCCGCGACGAGTCCGCGCACCTTCTTCAGGGCCAGCGTCACCGCGCCCATGTTCTGCGGCGTGGTCGTCAGCAGGGTCTCGCTGGCGGCGGCGAGCTCCGCTTGTGCCGCCTGGTAGGTGTCCTCGTCCAGTTGGCCCGCCGTTCGAGCCTGCTGGAGCCGAGCGGCCAGGCCGACGATCGCTTCGGCCGGGTCGGCCGGTGCGCTTCGCTCACTGGAAACGTGGATACCGCCGTAGACCTGACCTGCCTGCACGCCCACTCGTGCGTTGTCCTTGGCCACGTTGCGGGTCGTCCCGGCCATATTCGTGCTCCCCTTCGTTCCGTTCGCCTCGGATCGAGCGCGGTCCCGTTCCTCGCTTGCGAGGTTTTCGGCCAGGGCCACGGTGAACGCTGCCGCGTTCGCCACCGCCCGTGCCTGCCACTGTTCGCGGTCGGTGGTCTCCTTGGTGCCGTCGGCCCGGTCGCTGACCCCCCGGACCACGACCACCGGCAGCGATTTGTTCAGGTGGGCGGCCTGAGCGACGCCGGCCCCTTCCATCTCGATCGCGAGCGCGTCGTTGTAGTGCTGCCTGATCCAGCGGGCGTACGCCGAGACCGTGGAGTCGAGAACGACCTCACCCGCCGCGATCGGCCCGAAATGCACCTTGGACGTGCGGGCGTCGTCGGTCCAGGCACGGTCGCGCGCGACATGCCGTGCGAGTTGTTCGGCGCCATGGGACGCCTCCCACACGCGGGGCCGGCTCTTGAAGCCGTCGTCCTCGCTCGTACCACCGTGGAACGCGTACACGTGGGTGGCGACGACCAGATCTCCGAGGGCGATATGGGAGTGCAGAGCCCCCGCCACACCGACGAAGAGAAGCGCGGCGGGGGAGAACTCGGCGATGGCGCGTTCGGCCAGCACCGCCGCGGACTGATTGCCCTTGCCGACGAGGCCTAAGGCGATCCGGCACCTTCCACCTGCGAGCCTGCCCACCTCGAAGCGAGTGCCCTGCGGATGGCGGTGAACTCGTGGAGCGTCCAGCTTCTGGCGGACGGCCTCGTACTCGACGTCGAGTGCGGTGAGGACGACGATCGGGCTGTCGTTCATTCCTCCGGTCCCTTCGTTCTCGATGGTTCGCTGGGCCGGACCATCGGCGGGTACAGGACTTTGCGCGGGCCGGCCTTGAACAGCCGGGCCGGTCTTCCGGGCGTCACCTTCCGCTCCGGCCCCGCAGCGACGATGAACCCGCCGGTCTTTTGAACCTTCCGGTAGAAGTTGCGCGGATCGAGGGAGATCCCCCATACCGCTTCGTAGACCCGCTGGAGGTCGGTGATCGTGAAGGTCGGAGCGCAGAACGCCGTGGCGAGGGCGGAATGCTCAAGCTTGGCGCGGGCGTTCTCGACTCCGTCCTCGACGATCCGCCGGTGATCGAAGGCGAGCTCCAGTTCCCCGGACAGCACCTGCTCGACCGGCTGCCACCGGGCGCCGGCCGCGTCCGTGCCCGCGGTCGGTTCCGGGAGTCCTGGCGCGATCGCCAGATAAGCGACGGACACCACGCGGCCGCGCGGGTCGCGCCCGGGAGTGCCGTAGACGCCCAGGTGCTCCAGATGCAGCGTGGCGGCGTCCATCGCCGCCTCTTCCGCCAGCTCGCGCCGAGCCGCCGAGGTGAGGTCCTCCTCGACGTCCTGCAAGAACCCTCCAGGAAGTGCCCACGCGCCTTCGTAAGGCTCGACACCGCGCTCGATGAGCAGCACGTTCAGGCGCGACTCGCGCAGCGTCAAGATCACCAGGTCGACCGCGAGCATGACGGCGGGCGGCGTCCAGTGGTCATCGGTCACGCAGCGAGAATAGCTTTTTGTCGCTCTGACAAAAAGTGCGCTCACGTTGGCTTCTCGGCCACTTCCGCGTTACTGGTCGGATAGCTGCGGCCCCACCGGCCGCGGGGCCGGTGCTAGGGCGTACAGGCGCCTGTGTTCGAGGTGGGGACGTGGCCGCAGGGGTGCGGGGGCCGAGGTGTCGACCGCGCTTCAGTGGGCGGGGCGCGCGAGGGTCAGGGGCGCGGTGGGGTGGAGCGGGGCTGCTGGGGGATGGGTGGCCGTTTGAGGTCAGGGGGTGGTGGGGGGTGATCTTGCCAGCGAATACTGGCGTTGTTGGTCGGTTGTTCGAGGAGGCGTTGTGGATCGAAGCGCGCTTAATCCGCTGATGTCGCGTCGGGTGTTCGGGGTGGGGGGTGCTGCGCTGGTCGGGGCCGCCTTTGCCGGGCCGCTGGGTGGGGTCGCGCGGGCCGTGGCGCCGGCGGCGGGGGAGTGGGTGGATGTGCCCGCGCCGCCGCTGGCTGGGCGGAGCCATCTGCTCGGGATCGCCGCGCCGGACCCGTGGCACGTCTTCGCCGGGGGCGCCGAGAACGTGTACCAGCCGGACTCGCGGGCCGTCATGCTGCATCGGAACCCGCGCGGCTGGACGCGCGTCGCGATGCCTGAGGGGTTGGCTGTCGTCAACGATGTCCGCGCGCACCACGCCGCGGACGTGTGGGCCCTTGCCGCAGGTCAGAATGCCAAGGAGCGCACCGACCTGCTGCACTGGAACGGGCGCCGCTGGACGACGGTGGCAGGTCCCGTCGGCGAGCAGCTCCAGGCCATCGACGTCGACCGGACGGGCGGACTGTGGGCGACCGGGATCCACGGGGACGCCACGACGGTGTCGGTGCGGCGGCACGGCCAGTGGACGAGGGGGCTCACCCTTCCGCAACCCTCGGGCCTCAACGCCATCGCCGCCGGAAGCGCCTCGGACGTCTGGGCCGGGGGATTCGGCGAGTCGCAGATCGGCCCGACCCCGCTGTGGCACTTCGACGGCACGGACTGGACGCGCACACCGTGGGGATCGGAATGGGCCCACTGGATCCTGCAGATCGAGTACGTCGCTCCGGACGACGTCTGGTTCTACGCCCTTGAGCAGAGCCCGTTGTTCCCGCCGCCGACGCTGCACCACTGGGACGGCTCCGCGTTCACCGTGCATCGGCTTCCGAATCCGTCCGATCCGCTCGGCGAGGTGCGGCCGAAGTCCGTGGTGGGGTTCCTCGGCTCGATCGCCTCCGATGGACGGGGCGGCGTCTGGGTGTCCAGCCCGTTCGATCCCGCGCGTCTGCTGCACTTCGACGGTGCTTCCTGGACCAGTGCCACCCCGCCTATCGCGGTGACCGCGTACTCGATGACGCGGGTGCCGCACACCAGGGCCGTCTGGGCCGGTACTCAGGTGGGCACCGTCTGGCGTTGTTCCTGAGGGCGGGTCGTTCGCGCCTGGCCGGGCTGGTTTGCTTGATCGATGATCTCTGACGACGGTGCGGTCGACTACGCGGACCTGGCCCGCGAGCTCGCCAACATGGCTCATGGCTACCCCTACTGCGATCCTTTCGCGCTGCTCGGTTCGATCGCCGCGGAGGTGAGGTCCGACCCCGGCTCGCGGCACGGGCGGGCGATGACCGCGGCGCTCTGGGCGAGCCGCTGGTACGCCAGGTGGAAGGTCACCGACCCCGCGCTCGTCGACGACCTGATCGAGGCGGCCGGACGTGCCGGGGCGGTGCTGGAGGCCGCGGGCTGCGCGGCGCCCGGCGAGCACGAGCACCCGCTGGTCGCCGACGATCCCGAGGCGGCGGGCGACGTCGTGGCGCGCATCGGGGATCCGGAGGGGTGGCTCGCAAGCCACCCGGACGACGAGGACATCGAGGCGTACGCGTGTCCCGGTTACCTCGCGGGGCTGGCCGCCGAGGCGGAACAGGTCTTCAAGGACGCGCGGGCGGAGCGCTTCGACGCCCCGGACACGGGGCACCTGGACGAGCGCTTCCTGACGGGGGACGGCCGGCTCGACATCGACGCGCTGATGACCGACATCGAGCGGCAGAAGGGCAGCAGGGCCGATCCCACGGCCGAGGCCGCGGCGCTGTGGGCGGCACGCCGGCTGCTCGGCGACGCGCGTCCCGGGGAGCGGGCGTCGCTGGCACTGGCCGTGAGCCACCTGGCACAGCACTGCGCCTGGGGCGTCGCAGCCCCCGGCGTGGTCGCGCTCTACCGCGACGGCCTCCAGACGTTCGATCTCTCGGTCCTCGACCGGCCGTGCCCGCACCCGGAGGGGCACCGTGGGATCAGTCTCCGCGACGTGCCGCCTCTTGCCCGGGCGGTGGCGCCGGACGCCGCGGAGGTGGACGACCGCGAGGGATGTCCCCACCGCATCGCCGCGCATGTCCGGAAGATGATCGACTACACCGGCGGATACCTGGGCGTCGAGGGCTGACGCGCTCCGCCGCCGCGGGCGCGGAAGGCTCGGCGGTAGGCGTGGGGGCTGACGCCGGTGGTGCGCTTGAAGCGGTCGCGGAAGGCGGTCGGCGAGCCGAAGCCGACCTGGGCGGCGATCCGTTCGACGGTGTGCTCGGTGGTCTCCAGCAGGTGCTGCGCCTGGTGGACGCGGGCCCGGTGGAGCCACTGGAGAGGCGTGGTGCCGGTCTGCTCGCGGAAGTGGCGCGTGAGGGAGCGGGCGCTCATGCCGGCGCGCGCGGCCATGTCGGCGACGGTGAGGGGACGGGACAGGTCGTCCTGGAGCCAGGCGAGCAGGGGTTCGAGGACGGAGCCGCGGGGCGTGGCCGGGCACGGCTGCGCGATGAACTGGGCCTGCCCGCCCTCCCGTTCGAGCGGCATGACCGACAGCCGGGCCGCGTCGGCGGCGACCGCCGAGCCGTGGTCCCGGCGGATCATGTGCAGGCACAGGTCGAGCCCGGCGGCGGCCCCGGCCGAGGTGAGGATCCGCCCGTTGTCGACGTAGAGGACGTCCGGATCCACCTCGATCCCGGGATGGGCGGAGGCCAGCAGGGCGGCGGCTGACCAGTGCGTCGTCGCCCGCAGGCCGTCGAGCAGCCCGGTCGCGGCGAGGGGGAACGCGCCGGTGCAGATGGAGGCGATCCGGGTGCCGCGGGCGGCGGCCGCCGTCAGCGCGTCGTGCACGGCGGGCGGCAGGGGCGCCGTCGGGTCCGCGGCGCCGGGGACGATGACGGTGTCGGCGTCCCGGAGCCCGTCCAGTCCCCAGGGCGCGCGGAGCGTGAACGCCCCGGCGTCGACCTCGGGCGTCTCGGCGCAGACGCGGACCCGGTAGGCGGGGCGGCCGTCCGGCAGGCGGGTCCGGGTGAAGACCTCGATCGGGGTCGACAGGTCGAACGGGATCACGCCGGGGAACGCGAGGACGGCGACGGTGTGCATGGCGAGAACGTAGCCGACCACAGCGCCGCCGCCACGGGTGTCTCCGGCCGTTCGGCTCTGTCAGTGGGGTTCTGGGTCGCTTGGCGGTATTCCGTTGGGAGGTGGCATTTCCGCCACTGGGCGTTGTGATCGCGGACGGTTAGCTTCGGTCCCGCATGACCGGGCCCACCGAGGAGAGCCGATGCTGATGACCGTCCTGGCGCCGATCCTGATCGGCGCCGCCTACGCCGCCGGGATGTCGTTGATCAGGGAGCCGCACCGGCGCCGGTTCAACGCGGTCATGGTCGCCGGAGCGGGCGCCGCCTACCTCAGCGGCGGCGGTCTCGGCGGCTGGGAGTTCCTCTTCACCGCCGCCGTGACCTACTGCGCCTACCGCGGGCTCGAATCGTGGACGTTCATCGGCGTCGGATGGCTGCTCCACACGGCCTGGGACGTGGTGCACCACGTGAAGGGCAACCCGATCGTCCCGTTCGCGCACGGATCCTCGCTCGGCTGCGCCATCTGCGACCCGGTCATCGCCCTCTGGTGCCTGGCGGGCGGGCCGTCCCTCATCGCGCCGTCCGTCCGCCGGCTGCGGCGGCGGCGGACGACGGCTGGCGAGGCCTGAGCGCCCCGGGTCAGCTGTTGAGCGAGGACGTGCGCCGTCGCGGCCTGCGAGAGGGGGCGGCCGTGTGGGAGTTCCCGCGCTGGGAGCCGGCGGCGGGACGCGGCTTGCGGGGCGGGGCGGCGTTCGGAGCGGCGGCGGCGCGGGCCGGCGGGCGGGCGCCGGTGATGCGGGCCAGGTCGGCGTCGCCGGGGCGGACGCGGGAGACGCGGGGGGTGATGCCCGCCTTGGCCATCATGGCGTCCATCTCGCGGCGCTGCTCGGGCAGGACGAGGGTGACCACGGTCCCCGCGTTCCCGGCGCGGGCGGTGCGGCCGCCGCGGTGGAGGTAGTCCTTGTGGTCGGCGGGCGGATCGACGTTGACGACGAGATCGAGCTCGTCGATGTGGATGCCGCGGGCGGCGACGTTGGTGGCGACCAGCACGGTGACGTCCTTGCTGTGGAAGCCGTTCAGCGCGCGGTTGCGCTGCGACTGCGTCTTCCCGCCGTGCATCGCCGCGGCGCTGATCCCGCGGGCGGTCAGCTTGCGGACGAGGCGGTCCGCCTGGTGCTTCTTGCCGACGAACATGATGACGCGGCTCTCGCGGGCCGCGATGTGCACGGTCGTCTCGTGCTTGTCCTCGTCGGCGACGTGCAGCAGGTGGTGCTCCATGGCGGTGACCGCTCCGGCCGGAGGGTCGACCGAGTGGGTGACCGGGTCGCTGAGGAACCGGCGGACGAGCCGGTCGACGCCGCCGTCGAGCGTGGCGGAGAACAGCATCCGCTGCCCGTCCTGCGGGGTCTGCTCCATGAGCCGGGTGACCTGCGGCAGGAAGCCGAGGTCGGTCATCTGGTCGGCCTCGTCCAGCACGGTGGTCCGCACGGCGTCGAGCCGGCAGTCGCCGCGCTCGATCAGGTCGGCGAGGCGCCCGGGCGTGGCGATCAGGACGTCGGCGCCCCGCGCGAGCGCGTTCGCCTGCCGCGCGATCGGCAGGCCGCCGACCACGGTGGTCGTCCGCAGGTCCACGGCGTCCGCGTACGGTTCGAGCGCGGCGGTGACCTGCTGGGCGAGCTCCCGGGTGGGGACCAGGACCAGGGCGAGGGGACGGCGGGGCTGGGCGCGGAGGCCGGCGGTGCGGGCCAGCAGCGCGAGGCCGAACGTGAGCGTCTTGCCCGAGCCGGTGCGTCCCCGGCCGAGGACGTCGCGTCCGGCGAGGGCGTTCGGGAGGGCCGCGGCCTGGATGGGGAACGGCGCGGTCACGCCCTGGCGGACCAGCGTCTCCTGGATCGGGGCGGGCAGCGCCAGCTCGGCGAACGACGCCACGGCGGGGGCCGGGGGCGTGGACTTGGCGGCGGGGGCGGAGGCGGGCTCGGATGCGGGCCTTCGCTGCCCGTCCGCCGGACGGCGGGCGGGACGAGACCGGGAGCCTCGGGCGCTCGATCGAGGGGTGCGGGGCATGGTGAAGCCTTCCTTGGGAGCGGTGCGTGTCAGGGAAGTGCTCCGTCATGCAAGACCCCGGACTCGACGCGAGCCCGGGGGGAGGATTCTCAAGAACGAACCGGGAGCGGCCCAGCGGGGGGTTCCGCCGCGGGCCGGGAGAGAGAGGGCGCGGACCAGGGGCCCGACGCAGAGCGGTGCGCGACCCTCGGGGCCGCGCACCGCCGATACCGCTATCAGGCGGGGACGATGTTCTCCGCCTGCAGGCCCTTCTGGCCCTGCGTGATGTCGAAGGACACCTTCTGGCCCTCCTGGAGCTCACGGAAGCCCTGGGCCGCGATGTTGGAGTAGTGGGCGAAGACGTCGGCGCCGCCGCCGTCCTGCTCGATGAAGCCGAAGCCCTTTTCCGCGTTGAACCACTTGACGGTGCCGGTGGCCATGGTCGTCTCCTTCAGGGTGTGCCCCGTCCGCACACCGTGTGCGGGCGAGGACGCCGCGATGGCCCATCCGGAAGATCCAGAAAAAACAAAAGTGCGCCTGAGGTCACTTCCAACAGGCGCACGCACATGTCTATGGGAACCGCAACTGCCATCTACTGTACCACACGATTTCGGGCGGCCGATCGAGGCGGTGTCCGGCGCGATAATTTACCAGCCTGGTCTGCGAGAAGGCTTCAGGGAACCGCCCGGTACGCGCATAATGAGGTAATGAAACCCACCGGTCCCGCCAGACGGCGACACCTGCCCACCAGCCCCTTCGCGCCTCCGCCCGCCGCCCCGCCGGCCAAGGAGTTCACCCTCGACGACCAGGTCACGCACGACAAGTACGGGCTCGGGCGCGTCCTGGAGGTCGAGCCGGGCAACGCCGTTCTGGTCGACTTCGGGACGCGGAAAGTAAAGATCCTCTCCCCGTTCACGAAGCTTTTCCGGCTCTAGGAAGACCGCCGGAGCCCCCGGCGCGCCAGGGCCCGAAACCACGGGACGGGCGCCGTCGGCCGGGCCCGGACAGGCCTGCGGAGGCCGTTCCCCAGGCGGCGAAGGCGCCGCCGCCGCGTCGGACTCAGCCGGACGACCGCGGTTGCAGGGGCGGCTCGGTGACTCCCGGCGGGGCGCCCGGGAGGCGCGCCCCCGCCACCTCGATCAGCCGGGCGGCCATGTCGGAGAACAGGAGCATCTGGCGCGCGGTCGCCGGGCTGAAGGGCTCCGCGCCGACCCGTCCGAGGACGGCGAGCACTCCCCGCGTGGCCTCCCCCGTCTCCAGCGGCAGGATCAGGATGGGGCCGGCCGGAAGGCCGGTGAGCGTCTGATCGGCGGCGATCCGCGCGGACACGGCCCGGCGGGACGTGAACGCCCGGCCGAGCATCGACCGGCCCCGCCGCACCGTCAACCCGCGGATCCGTTCGCCGCCGGGTCCGTCCGCGACCTCGACCCGCAGCGTGTTGCCGTCCTCGCCCGGAAGGGCGACGAACGCCAGCGGCACGCGCGCCAGTTCCCGGGCCTGCGCCGCCACGAGGGCCAGCATGCCCGGCACGCCGGTTCCGTCCAGGACCACCGCGCTCATCAGCTCGAACGTGGCCGCCAGGCGCCGGCGGTCCGTCTCGCTGGGTGCGGTGCCGGCGGCGCCCCACCCGATCGATCCCGGGTCGCCCGTCATGTCGTCCTCCCGTCCGCCCGCTACGCCCGGGCCTGGCCGCGCGTTCAGGCCGCGGCCGATCGAAGGCGCGCGGCGTCGACGGTGGGGCGGACGGCGAAGACCCGGGCCAGGCCGCTGACCCGCAGGAGCCTGGCCATGTGCGGGCGGGGCGCGGCGAGGACGAGCGCGACGCCCCCCGGTTCCGTGAGGCGGCGGGCGCCGGTGAGCAGAGCCAGCCCGGCGGCGTCGCAGAACGTCACCTCGGACAGGTCGATGACCACGTGGGGTCCCGCGTCGCGCAGTGCGATCTCCAGGGGCTCGCGCAGGGACGGCGCGGAGGAGACGTCGAGGTCGCCGGTGATGGTGATGACGGTGTGTTCCGCGAGCGTCTCGCGGCGCAGCCCGGCCTCAGGGAAGGCGGTGCCTGCGGTATCCATCTGGGGCTCCGATCAGGAGTGTGCGTGTGGCCGGGACCGCTCAGAGACCCGCGGTCGCCGCTCCGCGGCCCGGCCGGGCGGCGGATCCGGCGCCGGAAACGGGCGTCCGTGTTCGAGAGGGACGGTGGAGCGGCGTCATGCGCGCCGGCCTGTCTGGCCTCGGGGAGACCGATCGTCGGAACCAGGGGGACGCCGGCTTGGCCGCCCGCATCGGGAACCTCTGGCTCAACCAGAGTCTACGCCTTCCGGCCCGAGCCCGCCGGAGTCCGCCGCCCGGCCGCCTCGCCGGACGGTCCTTGCGGCGGCACAAGCGAACGGCGCCGCGCTGACCAGCGCCGACGCCGGTGAGCCGCACCCGCGCGCCTGGACGAGCGCGCGGAACGCGCGGCAGGGGAGACAGGGCGTGCGGGCACGGGACACAGGGCGTACGAGGCCCTCGATCCGGGCAGGGGACGCACATGAGCGAAGTGTGGATCTCCGCCGCCGAAGGTGACGACCTGATCCGTGCCGACGCGATCGTGATCATGCGTATGGACAGGACGGGCCGGCTGACCGCGCAGCTCCGCGACGAGGCGAAGGTCAGCGTGACGCTCCTGGAAGGCTCGCCGGGCGGCACCCGCCCGCCCGCGGACTTCCACCGCCAGTTGATCCGGCTGATCGCCGAACTCGCGGACGCCAGCGGTACGCAACTGGTCCGCGCGCGGCACGAGAACGGCGCGTGGCGCTGGACGAGCGAGAGCCTGTAGCCCCGGCGCGGACCCGTCCGGAGGCCATCGGCCGGTGGAGAGAAACCAGGAATGTGATCTACGAAACTCTGTAGCAGCCGATGTAGATTTTCGAGCCGGGTCCGGGTAGTGTTCCTTCCATCGAAGAGAGACGGGTCCATGAGAAGCGGCAGAGGACGAACTGCCGGTACGGATGGATGACACCGGCCGGGCGTGCCGGGGCCAGCGCAGTGGAAGGGGCCTCGGCAGCCGGTCGGACCGGTGGCGGACGAGCCGTCGGCTGTAGTGGTGAACAGCAAGAACGCAGTACCGCAACACAAGGAAGTACCGCAACACAACGAAGTACCCGAACACGCAGTACAGGTAGTGATGTCGAGGAAAGGAGGGATCGGCGCCATCGGGATCGCCCGCAGCAGGCTCCAGTCACGCCGCGCGGGTACCGCAGTTCCCCGGATTGGACGGTGGTCTACGGTCACGCATACGCGATCCCCGCGTCCCCGCCTCTTGTGCGGCCGACGCGGAAGACCGGCTCAGCAAGGCCGGTAGATGGTGTTGTACCTCTGGGCCCCGGCGCCGCAGTCTGGCGTCGGGGCCCCTTGCCGTCGCCGCCTTCCGGTTTCCCAGCAGTACGGAAGGTTTTGTGAAAGCACTCCACATGACTCAGACCGGCGACCAGCCCGGCGGCCCCGACCGGCCCGACGACTCAGCGGCGCTTGAGGACAAGTTCGACGACGAGGACTACCCCGCCTACAGCATGGGCCGCGCCGCCGAGATGCTGGGCGTGACCCCGGCGTTCCTCCGCAGCCTCGACACCGCCCGGTTGATCGTCCCGCAGCGCTCGTCCGGCGGGCACCGCCGCTACTCCCGCTACCAGCTGCGCCTGGCGCAGCGCGCCCGCGACCTGATCGACCAGGGCACCCCCCTGGAGGCGGCCTGCCGCATCATCATCCTCGAAGACCAGCTCGCCGAGGCTCAGCGCATCAACGCCCGGTTGCGGGAGGGTCGGCCCGAGGGCGGGACGCCGCGCCCGCCGGCCTAGGGACGGACGACCCCCCGAGCCGCGGGGACGTGATCGCAGGCGCTCTCGCCGCGACGTGACGCAGACCGGACGCATGCGCGAGATGCGCCCTGTTTCGGAGGTGTGCCGGTCGGAGGGCTTCCCCCTCCGGCCCGCCCCGGATCGTCCGTATGCCCATGCATTGGCATTCGCAATTTGTGATGCACAAATCTGCTATCTCGACGTACTTCAGATTCGTCACCCGGTATGCGTCACCTGACACGATTGAACAAATCTGAACGCGTGCGAACTTGTTTGTTTTCGCAGGTCATTCGGGTGTGATGTTTAGTTTGGTGTAGGCGTTCCGACATGCACCACTTCGTCCGAGTTGAGATGCGGGTGAGATGTGCTGCTTGTCGGTCGCGCGGTCTATGCTCCCGATACCGAGGCGGATCAATGCCCGTGGTGAACCGGATGTCGGCGCCACCGGCCCGCTCTTCGGAAATCACGCTCGGCCACCGACGAAGACAAGGATGTGTAATGGAGCTCATCCAGCCAACGCTCGCGAGTTCGGCACGGGCCCCGCGGAATCCGGCAGGGGCAAGGCCGGCGGGAGGTCGATGACGGACGCGCCGGTTCACACCCGACCTGCTCATGAGCCGCTTGCTACGGGCGCCGGGCAAGAGCCCTCGCGATGTCGAGGCGTTCCTGGCGGAGACCCATCCCGGCGCGGACGCCCACACCCGGCTGCACGCTCTGATCTGCTGCGTCTACCACGCTCCCCTCTTCGAGGGGCGGGGCAGCAGGCAGACGGTCGCCGGCAAGGCGGCGGCGCGAGGCGTCACCTCCGCCAAGCTCCGCCAGATCGTCGCCGGTGACCTCACCGGCATCACGTGGTCGGCGCTGGAGGCCGTCCTGACGGCGTGCGGTGCCTTCCAGGCCGACATCGCGGTCGCCCAGGAGTTGTTCAACCAGGTCCAGACCGCCGATCCGCACACGATCCCGCCGGCCAAGGCCGCGCCCCTGGTCGATCCGCTGGACGACTGGGCCCCCGTCCAGCCTCCTCGCCGGCCCCGTTCCTCCCGCACCGAACCGGTCGGCCCGCCACCGTGGGCCTGGCCGGAGGAGAACCCCCGGCCGGACACCCCGGCCGAAGCGGTGCCGAGCGGACCGGCCCCCGCCGGGACATCCGTCCCCACGTCCGATCCAGCGCAGGACACGGCGCCCGACGCAGAGAGCACAGGTACCGGGAGCACGGGCTCCGCAGGCGCGAGTGCCGGGTCGTCGGTGCGATGCGGTCCGGACGTGCCGGGGTGCATCGCCGCCGCCGGAGGCACGACCGCAGGCGGCGCGGACGTCGAATGCCAGGACGCGACCGAGGCGGCGACCCCGGCGGCGCAGGCCCCCGTCTCTTCGGCGGGAACCGCGAAGGCCGATCACGCAGAGATAGAGGTCGACCCGTGGACGGCCGGTGACCCCGGCGGGTTCGTGGCGTTGATGCGGAAGTTCCGCCTGCTCAAGGGCGAGCGGCCCTACCGCGAGATGGCCAAGGTCTGCGCCCGGCATCCGGCGGTGCCGCGGCCCTACGCGTTCGCCAGCTTCTGCACCATCGGCAAGAACGGGAAGCTGCCGCGTCACGACCTGGTCCGCGCCTACATCGCCGGGGCCGGAGGCACCGACGCCGAGATCGACCAATGGCTCAAGGCCCACGCCCGGCTGGCGATCCGGCCGGGCGGCGCCTCCTCCGCGGACGAGGCGTGACCGGCCGTTCGCCAGTCCCGAGATAGACGGGAGCCTTCTCGCGCCCACAAGCGCAGCGAGAAGGCCCCGCCCGGATCGCCGCCTCGTCGCACCGAGGCGACGGCTCCTTTTCATCGAGAAACCCACCGCATGCCAGAAAGGCAGGTTCTCTTCATGCCCACCCTAATCCCGCGACTCCGCGAACCAATGACCACCGTCGGACACTTCGCTCCACCGCCGGTCTGGCGTAAGAGCAGCCGCTCGTTGGGCGGCACCGACTGCGTCGAGACCGCGCGTCTGGACTCGATCGGCCACACGGTCGGGATCCGCGACAGCAAGGACCCGTCCGGCCCGCACATCGCCATCACCTCTGCCCGGTGGCGGCTTCTGGCCGAGCAGATCAAGCAAGGCCGGCACGACATTCCCTAGAACGACACCACCTGGCTTTCCACCGGGTCCCTACGCCCGGCCCCGGTGGAAAGCCGTCGGGCGAAGCGCGCACCGCGGCTCGCCCGCCGGAAAGGGAGGTCAGGGGAGGCGGGTGAAGCGGTGGGCGGCGTGGAGGAGGGCCGCGGTCGTCAGGGCGGCCATCAGGGCGCATTCGAGGACGAGCGGCGGATGCCAGGAGCCCAGGGCCAGGGGGCGGAACAGGTGGTGCGGGGCGTCCGGCAGGTAGGCGGTGATGGTGCGGCGCATCACGTCGACGGCGTAGGTGAGCGGGTTCGCGAGCGCCAGGCCCTTCATCCAGACGGGCATCGCGCTCAGCGGGAAGAACGCGCCGGACAGGAACACCATCGGGGCCATGATCACGGTCAGGACGGTCCCGAAGGTCTGCGGTCGGCGGAGGATGGTGGACAGCAGGACGCTCAGGACGGTCATGGCCAGCGAGACCAGGACCAGTTCGCCCAGCAGGAGGGCGATCAGGACGCCGTCGAGCGGGACGCCGACCGGGGCGGCGGCGGCCAGGAGGATGGCGGCCTGGCAGGTGGCCACCGTGGTCCCTCCCAGGCACTTGCCGACCAGGAGCGACGCGCGGCTGACCGGGCCCGCGAGCATCTCGCGCAGGAAGCCGCCCTGCCGGTCCCACATGATCGAGGTGCCGGTGGCGAGCGCGGGCCCCTGCGCGGCCGTCACCAGCGCGCCCGAGAAGAGGAAGAGCTGGTAGGCGTCGCCGCTCGGGCCGGGCATCAGGTTCGACAGGCCGGTGCCGAGGACGAACAGGAAGATCAGCGGCTGGACCAGGGAGAGGGCGGCTCCGACGCGGTCGCGCCGGAAGTGCAGCATCTCGCGCCGCCACACCATCCCCAGGGCGCGCAGCTCGGCGCGGAGCCCGCCCCTGCCCGGCTCGGCCGCCGACGGGACCCGCATCGGGCGGGCGGACGGCTCCGGCGGGGCCTCGTCGCGGATCCGGTGCCCGGTGTGGTGCAGGAAGACGTCGTCCAGGCTGGGCGGGGTGACCCGCGCCTCGTACACGGGGACGTCGAGCTCGGTGAGCAGCCGCGGCAGCACCCGGGCGCCGTCGGGGACCTGGAGGCGCAGCCCGTGGCGGTCGCGGGTCACGTCCAGGCCGAGGCGCTCGGCGATCAGCGCCGCCGCGGCCGCGTCGTCGCCGGTGCGCAGCTGCACCCGGTCGGCGCCCAGCACCGACTTCAGCTCGGCGGGGCTGCCCTGCGCGACGATCCGGCCCGCGTCGATGATCGCGATGCGGTCGCACTGCTCGGCCTCTTCGAGGTGGTGGGTCGTCAGGAAGAGGGTGACGGACTCGGTCTCGCACACGTGCCGCAGGTGGCGCCAGACCTGGGCGCGGGCGTTCGGGTCCAGCCCGATCGTCGGCTCGTCCAGGAAGAGGATCTGCGGGCGGTGCAGCAGCGCGCGGGCGATCTCCAGGCGGCGGCGCATGCCGCCGGAGAAGGTGTGCACGGCGCGGTCGCGGCAGTCGGTCAGCCCGACCAGGGCGAGCGTTTCCTCGATGCGCGCCGCCACCTGCCCGGGCGGGACGTTGTACAGGTCGGCGTGGAACCGCAGGTTCTCGGCCGCGGTCAGCTGGACGTCCAGGGTCGACTCCTGGAAGATCAGCCCGATCCGGCGGCGCGCCGCGGCGGCGTCCGTCCGCGTGTCGTGGCCGGCGATCTCGATCCGGCCGGACGTGGGCACCGCCAGCGTGCACAGCATCGCGATCGTGGTGGTCTTGCCCGCCCCGTTGGGTCCGAGGAAGCCGAAGCTCTCGCCGGGAGGGATCGTCAGGTCGAGCCCGGCCACCGCCTCGACGCCGGGGTACCGCTTGCGCAGCCCGACCGCCCGGATCGCGGGCGTCGCCGCGGCGGGTGCGGCCGCGCCGGGCGCGGCGGTGGCGGGACGCGCCGTCACGACCGGCCCGCGATGGCGTCGAGCCAGGTGTCGGGGACGTGGCAGCCGAAGCTCCACCGGTGCCGGGGCGTCGGGTTGACGATGCAGTGCCAGAACAGGCGCTCCGGGTCCTGCTCCACCTTGAAGAACCGCGCCAGCCGGGGACGTTCCCGCAGGGTGACCAGCTCGGCGGTCTCCGGGTGCTGGTAGCGGAAGAACGAGGTGTGCTCGGCGTCGGGGAAGGGCTCGTCGAAGTCGATCAGGTACATGCGCCAGCCCGGCTGGTCCTCGTTGGTGTGCCACAGCCGGTAGCTGGACGGCGGGTACCACAGGTTGCCGGACAGCCTGACCTCGCCGCCGAAGACCTTCTCCAGCGCGTCCACCAGCCGGATCTTGGCCGCGTAGTAGTCCTCGTAGTCCGCGTGGTCGGTGTGGGAGTCCAGGTTGACGAGGTGGAAGTCGCGCCGGCGCCGGGTGTCCAGCGCGGCGCGCCACCGCCGGTACTCCGGGCTGTTCGGGGCCAGGGAGGTGGAGCGCAGGTCGTCCGCGCTGAACTCGGCGTCGAACTCCGCGAGGTCGACCGTGGACGGCTTGATCTTCAGCGCGGGCAGCACGTCGAGCACGGCGTCGAACCCGGGAAGGTCGGCCATGTCGTACTCGTAGTGGTAGAACGCGGTCGCTTCCGCGATGGGCGCCGCCGTGGCGGGCGCCGCCTCCGATCCGGCCGCGCCGGGCTTCGGGCCGGCCGTCTTCTCGGACGCCGCCTCGGGCGCGGCCTCGGAGAAGTCCGGCGAGGACGACGCCGCCGCGAGGTCCCGGGCGTCGAACAGGTAGCCGTGCGCCCGGCCGAGGCGGACCATCTCCGCGACCGCGGTCATGGCCTTCATCTGCTGCCTGATCCCGGTGTCGTGGACGGCGAACCGCAGGAACGCCGCGCAGGATTCGACGGACATAGGTCAGTTCACTCCTCAGATCGACGCGGGCGGGGGGTCCAGCAGGAGCGCCGAGGGGACCCGCTCCGGATGGGCCAGCCGCAGGAAGTGCATTCCGAACCCGGACATGCCGAGCATCAGCCCGGGGAAGAACCCGGTGGCGGACGCGGGCGGGGCGTCCTCCAGGTTGCGCCACTGCGCCTGCACCTGGACGTTGGCCTCCAGGCGGAACGCGGGCTCGTCCGCCAGCAGGGCGAACCGCAGGAACAGCTCGGCGTTGCCGGACCGGCCATGGCACAGCGAGTCGTTCATGAGGCGGGGGAAGTTGCGCATCGTCGCCGTCAGCGCGCTCCTCGCCTCGGTGAGCACCGCGTCGTCGTCCTTGCCGAGCGCCGCCCAGCTCTGGATGCGGCTCAGCCCGATGCCCGCCGCGCCGTTGCACCAGGCGTTGGCGTAGTGGCGTCCCTCCCAGAGCATTCCGCCGGGGAACTCGCGCAGGTCGTACCAGTCCTGCGCGCTCTGGTCGAAGTGGAGCGCCTCGTAGGCGAAGGCGCGCCGCCCCGCCGAGACGTACTCGGCCCGGTCCGTGAGCCGGCCCAGCGTGATCAGCGCCCAGCCGACACCGCCGGCGCCGTGGGACAGCCCGGTCAGGTTGGCCCCGGCGGCGCCGAGGTCGGAGCCGGGCCAGGACAGGGTGTCGCCCTCGGCCTCCGCGCGGCGCAGCAGATGCGCGGCGCAGTGGTGCGCCTGCTCCAGGCCCCGCCCGTCCGCCACGCCGGCCAGGCCGATCAGCACCGGGATGAGTCCGGCCGCGCCGTGGAAGACGTCCAGGTGGTGGTCCCCGTCGATGCGCCCGGCCAGCTCGTCGCTGAGTTCGAGGGCGTGGTCGAGCAGGGGGCGCTCGCCCCACAGGCGGTACAGGTGCGTGAGGACGTAGATCATGCCGCCGAGGCCGGTGAAGGCCCCGATGCGCCGCCGCTCCCAGGCGGCGACGGCGTGGTCGAGCGCCCGCCGCGCCGCCGCGCGGAACTCGGGCCGCGGGTCGAGGGCGTCGAGGTAGGCGAGGAACAGCGCGATGCCGCCCGAGCCGTTGTAGAGGTCGCCCTCGATGTCGACCTCGTCCCGCCCGTCGGGAGTGATCACGAAGGACGTCCAGGGGGCGGGGGCGCCCGGCTCGCGGAGCATCGCGCAGAGCTGCTCCCCGAGCGCGGCCGCGCGCCCGACGCACGTCTCGGCGAAGTCGGCGCTGGTGACGTCGCCACCGGACAGCCCGGCGGCGATGTACTGGCGCTGCTGGGCGCGGTTCCGCGTGGACAGGCCCCTGATCCGCGAAGCGGCGTGGTCGAGCGGGCTCGTCTCCAGGTCCGCGCCGACCGCGGACGCGTGGTCGTGGACGAGCCCGGTGCTCCCCGCCTCGACGCTGAACAGCGGGACGTCCCGGCGCCACATCGACGCGACCTCCCAGTCGGGGAGGGCCGCGTCCTGGTCCCACTTGCGCGGGAAGGTGCGCACGGTCTCGATCAGCAGGTCGGCCTCCAGCGGCTCCAGCAGGCAGCGGGGGTGCAGGGCGGCCGCGAGCAGCTGCGAGTAGACCTGGGTGCTCCAGTTGACGAAGCGCACGCCCGAGCCGGAGAAGAGCTCGCGGACGCAGTCGGTCGCCTCGTCGGGCCGCCGCCGGAACCACTCGTAGACCTGGTCGAACCCGGACCCGATGGCGTCGACGAAGTCCTCGGCGTGCGTCAGCTCGTCCCCGACGAAGATCCGGTTCGAGGCCCCCGGGTCGACCCGCACCCCTTCGCGGTAGCTGACGGACGAGGCGAACGACACGGCGCGGTCGACCTGCGGCACCGGCATCGGCATCTCGTAACCGCCGCCGCCGGTGTACCCGCTGATCCGCATCTCGCCCTCGGGCGCCGCGCCGCTCCTCGGCCACTCGATCAGGCCGGTCCTGAAGACCGAGTCCATCAGGGTCCCGGACGGGCGCGGCCACCCCTTGGGCAGCGCCCCGAGCACCGTCTCGCAGTCGCAGATGAAGGCGTGGCCGTCCGCGACGAGGACGTTCTCGAAGTGCAGGTCGCCGCCGCCCAGCACGTAGAAGATCGCCAGGTAGCCGCCGAGTTCGGCGTAGACGCGCTCGGCCTCCTCCCGGGTGGCGACCCGGTTGCGCCCCGGCGGGATCAGCGCCTCGAAGCCGTAGCCGTCCTTCGGGAGCACGGGCCGCTCGGCGTAGTCGAGGACGCCGTCGTCGCGCAGCCGCGCCAGCAGCCCCTGGAACCCGGCCTCGCCCTCAAGGCCGCGGGGCTTGTAGACCACGGACTCGTGCGCGCCGTCCGCGAGCTCGACCTCGACGATCGCGACGCTGCGGCCCCCGGCGTGGTGGTCGGAGCGGCCGAGCCGCGCGGTGCGCACGGCCGCGACGGGCCGCCCGAAGAACGCCTCGGACAGCTCGGCGGCGCCGTCGCGAAGCCTGCCGATCATCTGGGCGCCGTGCTCGGCGAGCTGCCCGGTCGTCTGGGCGAGCCAGCGGCCCAGCAGGGGGAACTCCAGGTAGAAGCGGTGGTAGGCGGCGGCGTCGGCGAACGTCTTGTCGAGGTAGGCGAGGTAGTCGTCGCGGGTGGCGGTCGCCGGGTCGATCCCGTGCAGCCGGCAGTGCACCTTCGCGTCGGTCTCGACCGCCCAGGCCAGCGCCAGCTCGAACCGGTCGAGCAGGTAACCCTGGAAGTCGGCCACCAGCCGGGAGTCGACGCGGACCGCGGACGGGCCGGCGTCGATCGCCCGGGTCAGGCGGTGGCCGAGCTCCACCAGGAAGGGCTCGCAGGCGGTGGCGAGCCGGCCGTGGTAGACGTCGTCCGCGCGCCAGTCCGCCGCCGCGAACGCCTCGTCGCCGGGGTCGAACCCCTCCAGCGTCTCCCGGTAGACGGGGAGCCAGCCCTGGTGCAGGTCGGCCAGCATCCGGCCCAGCGGGCTCCCGGGGTCGGCGAGACCGAGTTCGTGCGCGCGGTAGGCCCGCAGGTTCTCGCGCAGCGACTCCTCGGTGTGGCGCTCCGGTCGCGGGCTGGTCTCGGCGCCGAACTTGGCGGCCAGCTTGGCGGCCAGCCGGTCGATCCTCCAGGCGTCGAAGGCCTCCAGCGGCTCCGCGCCGGACGGCGGGCCGAGGGCGGACACGATCCGGATCCGCTCGGACAGGTTCGCGGCCCGGGCCGCGAGGTCCACGGGAAAGGTCGGCTTCACTCGGGCGGGCTCCTCGCCTGGGAAAGTTCGGGGTGATGGGCCGATGGCTTCGGCCCATCGGTGCTTCCGCGAGCCCGGCGCTACGGCCGGGCGCTAACGCCGAGGCGTTACTTGGTGCTTCCGTCGCACGCGAAGGTGAACGGCCCCGAGCTGCACGTGGACGCGCAGGCGTAGGCGTCGACGGCGGCGACGCCCTCGGTCCAGTAGCCCAGCGAGGCGGTGTCCGGCTGCGCGACGGCGGCGGGGACGGCGGCGGCGGGCACCCCGAACCGTCCCGCTCCGGCGAGCAGTTCCGTGCGGATGTCGGCGTCGGCGGCGGCGTGCCGCAGAATCGTGCTGGGTGACATTTCTTCCTCCTGGTTCGTTGCTGTTCACTCGACCGTTCGAGGCGCCAGCCTGATGCCGAGTCGGCGCTCGGCCTCCTGGAACTCCTCGACGGCGATGTCCATGCTCGGCTTGTCGTTCTGCCAGTCGATCAACTCCCTTTCCTCGGGGGAAATGCCGACCCGAGTCCAGAAGAACTCGAGCCAGGTCTTGGTGGCCTGCGGGTGGAGGTCGCGGATCGGCTCGACACCGTCCGGGAACTCCTCGTTGCGGACGTCGAGCGCGAGCCTGAGCATCTCGCGCGCCTTTCCGTCCGGGGGCAGCACCGAGCACAGGACCATCAGGAACTGGATCTGGCGGACGGTCTCGATGCCCTTGTGCTTCGTCAGGTCGCTGGGCGGCTTCGGGCTAGACCTCACGGCTCACCCTCCTTGCGTTCTCGGCCGCCGGACGCGCAATTCTTCGGTGCCATTCGGGCGGCCCGCGGGACGGACATCAGGAAAACTCTGTGTGCGCATTCCTTTACGCAGAGTGACCATAACAAGGGGGTGCGGGACAGGTCAATGGCGAGAAAGTCGGCCGCGCCGATCCGCCGATACCGGGAGAACGGGCCAATTCGACGGCCGTTTAGAGGCTTCCAGCCCGCTATGCGAGTACTTCACCTGACCGCCGCGGTCAGGTTTCAGTTCCCCGGGGAGACCCTTCCACTTCCCGGCCTCGGCCCGCCGGGGGAGTCTCGCGGCGACCCTCCGCCGCCGGGCCGCGCCCCCGGACGGCGGGCGGCGCATCGCCCGAATGGTGCGCGCCTAGTTGCTCGGATCCGGTGTGCATCCGCGCTTTCGAGGAAGAAAACCCTGTTCGTCCCGGCCGATATCCCGAGCTTCCGAAAAGGCCTGGAACGGTCCCTATGAAAACCTTCTGAAAGATCCGGTGAAGGTAGTGGTGCGACCACCCCTCGGATACGGTCGGCCGATCAACAGTTACCCGAAAGGCTGACCGTGCCGGACACCATCTGGGGCCTGCCCGTCCACCCGCTCATCGTCCATCTTGTGGTCTTTCTGGTTCCGCTGACCGTGTTGGCCGCCCTGGCGGTGGCGCTTTGGCCCAAGGCGCGGCGACCGGGGGCTCCCTGGGTTCTCGGCCTGGCCACCATCGCCCTGATAACGATCCCCATGGCCACCGACAGCGGCGAACACCTGGAGGAGCAAGTCCCCCGCTCTTCCCTGGTGGAAGAGCACGCGGAACTGGGAGACACCCTGCTGCCGCTGGTGGCCACGCTCTGGGTGGCGCTCGCCGTCATCGTCGCCATCGGTTTCCACGTCCGGCGGAAGACGGAACGACCGCCGAACTGGACCAAGGCGGTGACCCTTGTGGCCGTGGTCATCGCGGTCGGCGCGGCGGTCGTCTCGGGCGTGCAGGTGGTCCGGATCGGGCACAGCGGCGCGAAGGCCGTCTGGAGCGATGTGGGCAAGGGTCAGGGCGACTGATACGCCTTGGGCAGCCGCATGCCGCGCTCGGCCATGATCCGGCGTACGCGGTCGGGGTAGTCGGTGATGACGCCGTCCACGCCCATGTCCATCAGGGCCTCGACGGTGGCGGGGTCGTCGCAGGTCCACGGGATGACCTTCAGGCCCCGGGCGTGGGCCCGCGACACCATCGCGCGGTCGGGGTAGAAGCGGAACCCGGGGTCGCCGACCTGGCCGTTCTGCGGGAACCCGTAGTTGGGCGACAGGGCGGTGACCCCCCTGACGGCGGCGGCGGCCCTCACGAAGTCGCCCCCGTAGTCGTCGACGTCGAGGCCGCCCAGCCAGGGAGAGGCGCCGGGCCGGCCGACCTGGAGGAAGTCGTAGTTCGTCAGCGCCACCAGCGGCCATCTCGGCGCGAGCCGGTGCATGCGCTCCAAAGCGCCCCAGTCGAAGGACTGGATGGTGACCTGCCGCTCGATCCCTGACGCGCGGATCTCCTCGAAGACCCGGCGGACGAACAACTCGCGCGGCGCGGTCTGGTCGGGCGCCCCCGCCTCGACCTTGGTCTCGATGTTGAGCTTGACCTGCTTGGCGCGGTAGCGCTTGACCAGGTCCAGCACGTCCTTGAGCTCGACCATCCGGAAGCCGTGGACGACCTCCTGCTCGGGGAAGCCGGGCAACTGCCGGTATCCGCAGTCCATCGTCCTTATCTGGGCCAGTGTCAGATCCTTGATGTACTTGCCGACGTAGGGGTACATCGGGTCGCCGGGGGCGACCGGACCGGTGTCGCGGCATTTCTGGGCGCTGATCTGCCGGTCGTGGTTGACGACGACCTTCTGGTCCTTCGTGACGTGGGTGTCGAGCTCCAAGGTGCTGACCCCCAGGCGCATCGCCTTGCCGAACCCTTCCAGCGACTCCTCCGTCGTCATGCCGAGGCCGCCACGGTGGGCCTGTAGATCGAACTGGGTCTTCTGAGGAAGTACCCCGGGGCCTCCGGCGGTCGCCGCGCGGGCGGGCGCCGGCGCGGCGACCGCGGACGCGAGGGCCAGGCTCGTCAGGACAAGGCGCACGGACATCGAGACCTCCGCTCCGTCGTGCTCCGATCAACTCCCGCGACGCTAGACCGGGGCCCGGCACCCGTGGTTGACGTGGCGTGATGGCCTCATGAACTCGCGAAGGACACGAGCCGGATCACCCTCCATGCCGAACGCGTCGCCCGCCCGACCGGACGCCCCGGCCGGAAGGAATCCGCTCGGCGTGCCGTAGGGGCGTCGCTCAGCGAAACCGCGAAGCCCACCTCTGCGATTTGGATAGGTTTGCCTTTTGCCCGAGACGTGATCGTCAGTACCCAGAAAGGTGCGCCCTGTGCAGGAGCAGCCGAGGCGGACGCGACTGCCCAGCGGTGGCGAGCCGCTCCGGCCCGGCGACCCGCCGGCCATCGGGGAGTACGAGGTGGTCGGACGGCTGGGGGAGGGCGGCATGGGTGCCGTCTACCTGGCCCGGGACGGCGGCGGGCGACACGTCGCGATCAAGGTGATCCGCGCGGAGCTGGCGGCCGACGAGGGATTCCGGGCCCGGTTCCGCGACGAGGTGCGCAACGCCCGCCGGGTGGCCTCGTTCTGCACGGCGAAGGTGCTGGACCACGGTGAGGAGGCCGGGCGGCCCTACCTGGTCACCGAGTACGTGGACGGCACCCCGCTGGACGCCTACATGGAGACCGGAGGGGCGCTGCCGGACGGCACCCTGAACGGCGTCGCGGTGGGGGTGGCCGCGGCGCTGACCGCGATCCACGCCGCCGGGCTGATCCACCGTGACCTCAAGCCGCCCAACGTGATCCTGTCGGTGTCGGGCCCGCGGGTGATCGACTTCGGTATCGCCAAGGCCGCCGACGCGCCCTCAGGGCACACGCTGGCGGGGTTCGTCGTCGGCACGCCGGGGTGGATGGCGCCCGAGCAGGTGATGCTCGGCGAGGTGTCCACGGCCGCCGACGTCTTCGCGTGGGGCTGCCTGGTGGCCTTCGCCGGGACCGGACGCCACCCGCACGGCACGGGCACGGTCATGACGATGGCGGCCCGCGCCGAGAACGGCGAGCACGACCTGACCGGCCTGGCCGAGCCGCTGCGGACGCTCGTCGAGCGGGCCCTGAACCCCGACCCGGCGCGCCGTCCGGAGGCGCAGGAGCTGCTGCTCGAACTGGTCTCCGGCGCTTCGCCCGGGGCGGCCTCGCCCAGCGCGGCCCAGGCCGCGGTCGACGCCGCGCTGACCCGGAACTGGCAGGCCGACGCGCTGCCCCCGCCCTGGATCCCGCCGTCCCCGCCGCAGGGCGTGCAGCCCCGGACCCGGGTCTACGAGCCCGCCCCGCCGCCGCCGGTTCCGGCGCAGCCGGGGCCGATGCCGCCGCCGCCCGCGGCGCCGTGGACGCAGCCTCC
>NZ_JBEUPA010000050.1:0-47170 GCF_040492065.1 Actinomadura sp. NPDC000929
GGTCGCGGCGGCCGCCGCGGCTCACGCGGCCGGCTGGCCCGGGGGGAGGCGGACGGTGACGATCAGCCCGCCGCCCGGCCGCGGCACCGCGTAGACGGCGCCGCGGTGCGCCAGCACCACCGAGCGGACGATCGACAGGCCGAGCCCCGCGCCCTTGGCGGACTCGACGCGGTCGGCGTTCAGCCGCCGGAACGGCTCGAACAGCCGCTCCACCTCGTAGGCGGGCACGACGGGCCCGGTGTTCTCGACCTGGACGGTGGCGTAGCCCTCCAGCATGCCGGTGCGGATCCACAGCTCGCCGCCGTCCTCGACGTTGTGCTTGATCGCGTTCTCGACGAGGTTGGACACCAGGTGCTCCAGCAGCACCGGGTCGCCGAGCGCCGTCCCGGGCGTCAGCTCGGGATGGACGGCGACGTCGTTGTCGTGCTCGCGGCGGGCCGACTGCTCCAGCACCGTCGCCGCCACCTCCGCCAGGTCGACCGGCGTGCGGGCGGTCAGCTCCCGCTCGCTGCGGGCGAGCAGCAGCAGCCCCTCGATGAGCCGCTCGTGCCGGGCGTTGGTCGCCAGCAGCGTCCGGCCGACGGCGCGCAGGTCGTCGGAGACCTCCGGGTCGCCGAGCGCCACCTCCAGCAGCGTCCGGTTGATCGCGAGCGGGGTGCGCAGCTCGTGCGAGGCGTTCGCGACGAACCGCCGCTGGGTGTCGAACGCCTGCCCGAGCCGCTCCAGCATCGCGTCGAACGTGTCGGCCAGCTCCTTGATCTCGTCGTCCGGGCCCTCCAGCGCGATCCGCTCGTGCAGCGTGCTCTCCGAGAGCCGGCGCGCGGTGGTGGTGACCCGCTGCAGGGGGCTGAGGGCCCGGTCGGCGACGAACCAGCCGAGCACCAGCGTGATGACGCCGACCCCGCCGAGCGCGAGCAGCGACCGCCCGACGAGCTGGCGCATCGTCTGCTCGACGAACTGGCGCTGCAGCTCGGCCGCCTCCGCGTCGGAGATGCCGAAGCCGATCACCTTGACGTTGCCGAGGATGTTGGCCATCAGGACCGACATCACGAACAGCAGCAGCGCGCCCGCCATGAAGAACAGCAGCCCGTACAGCAGGGTGAGGCGCAGCCGCACGCTCATCCGGCCCGGCATCACCGTCATCGGGGCGAACGCCCCGCCGCCCTCGCCGCGCCACATGCCCTTCGCGGCCGGGTGCGGCTGGGGGACCTGCTGCGGGCCGGGGCGGCGCCACCGCCCGCCGCGCCGGGCTCCGGCGTCGCCGGAATCGCCGGGAGGCGCGGCCGGCCGGGCGGCCTGCGCGCCGCTCTCCCGGTCCGGGCCGGCGGCCTGGCCGTCCGGCCCGTCCGGGCGGTCCTGGGGTGCGGTCTCCTCGGTCACAGGCGGTATCCCACTCCGGGCACGGTCTCGATCACCGGGGGGTCGCCGAGCTTCTTGCGGAGCGTCATCATCGTGACCCGGACCACGTTGGTGAACGGGTCGATGTGCTCGTCCCACGCCTTCTCCAGCAGGTGCTCGGAGCTGACGACGGCGCCGTCGGCGCTGAGCAGCACCTCCAGCACCGCGAACTCCTTGCGGGTCAGCTCCACCGGGCGGCCGTCGCGGGCGACCTCGCGGCGGGCCGGGTCGAGGGTGATCCCGGCGCGCTCCAGGACGGGCGGCAGCGGCGCGGCGGCGCGCCGGCCGAGGGCCCGCACCCGGGCGATCAGCTCGGCGAACGCGAACGGCTTGGCCAGGTAGTCGTCGGCGCCGATGGACAGGCCCTCGACCCGGTCGTCCAGCTCCCCCGCCGCCGTCAGCATGATGATCCGCGCGGGGTAGCGCTGCGAGACGAGCTGCTTGCAGACGTCGTCGCCGTGCACCTTGGGCAGGTCCCGGTCCAGCACGATCACGTCGTACTCGTTGACGCCGGCCCGCTCCAGCGCGCCCGCGCCGTCGTAGGCCACGTCCACCGCCAGCGTCTCCCTGCGCAGGCCGGTGGCGATCGCGTCGGCGAGCACGCGCTCGTCCTCGACGACTAGAACACGCAAAGGGTCCCCCTCCTCGTCGGGGCGCGGCCGGCCCCGCGCCCGGAACATGGCGCATCACACATGCCCGCCTCACATATGCCATGGAGGCCGTAAGACGCCCGTAAGCAGCTGTTCCTCTCCCGGTACGCCAGATGGTGATCTCGCGGACGCAAGGATCCGCGAAAATTGCATCGCAAGACAGGTTTACCTTCAGCCTAGGCCTGGGTAGGCATGGGCACGATCCGGGAGGAGGCCCATGGGCGAGTTGACACGCATGATCCAGCAGCGGCTCGACGACGCGTACGCGTCGCTGCGGAGCGCCCACCAGGCTGGGGACGCCTACCTGGCGGACATCCGCCGGGAGGAGATCGAAGACCTGCGCCGGATCGCAGCGAACAACGACATCGGCGTCGAACCGCCCCGCTGCGACTGACCCCCGCCGTCGCAAGGCGCTGCCCGTGACGGGGAGCCCGGGACCCGGTCCCGAGCTCCCCGTTGTCGTTGCCGGTGTCGTTGCCGGTGAGGCCCGCTCGCGTCAGTCCCTGGCCGGGTCTAGCGGGGCCAGAAGGTCGTGCAGGGCCTCGAACGTGCCCGGGCCGGCGGCGATGGTCAGCTCCGGGCCGGGGGCCGCGCCGTGCAGCCCCTCGACGCGCCCGCCCGCCTCCTGGACGATCAGCCCGCCCGCGGCGATGTCCCACGCCTGCACTCCGCGCTCGTAGTAGGCGTCCGCCCGCCCGGCCGCCAGGGAGCACAGGTCCACGCAGCACGACCCGCCCCGGCGGATGTCGCGGATGTTCGGCAGCACGCCGGTGAGGACCTCCGCCTGCCGCGCCCGCCGTCCCGCCTCGTAGCCGAACCCGGTGGACACCAGCGCCCGGCCCAGCGGGACGTGGGCGTTCACGCGCAGCTCGCGCGTGCCCGCCGCGGTGTGCTGGAGGGCCCCGCCGCCGCGCACGGCCGTGTAGGTCTCCTCCCGGCGCGGGATCTCCACCACGCCGGCGACGGCCTCGCCGTCCACCTCGGCGGCGATGCTGACCGCCCAGTCCGGCAGGTCGTAGAGGTAGTTGACGGTCCCGTCGATCGGGTCGACCACCCACCGCACGCCGCTCCCGCCGGCCTGCGAGCCGCCCTCCTCGCCGAGGAAGCCGTCGCCGGGGCGCACCGCCCTGATCCGCTCGATGATCAGGCGTTCGGCGGCGCGGTCCATCTGGGTGACGACGTCGGTCGGGGACGACTTGGTCTGGACGACGTCCGGGCCGCCCGCGGGCCGCTTGTCGACCAGCATCCGGCCGGCCTCGCGGGCGGTCGCCGCGGCCAGGTCCAGCAGTTCCTCGGCCAGGCTCATGAGACCCCTTCCAGGAGGTGGCGGGGCAGCGCGGCGAAGCGCGGGTCGCTCCCGGGCGTGGCGGCGCGCTCGAACGCGAGCCCGAGCTCCGCGGCGCGGTCGGCGGCCTCGACGTCGAGGTCGTACTTGACCTCCATGTGGTCGGAGACGAACCCGATCGGCACGACCGCCACGGCGCGGACGCCCCGGCCGTGCAGCTCCTCCAGGTGGTCGGTTATCTGCGGCTCCAGCCACGGCTGGCTCGGCGGCCCGCTCCGGCTCTGGTACACGAGGTCCCACGGCGCCCCGGGGGCCGCCTGCCGCGCGACCGCCTGCGCGGCGGCGTGCAGCTCCGCGGTGTACAGCTCCCGGTTGGGCTGGGACAGCGGCACGCTGTGGGCGGTGAACACCAGCCGCGCGCCCTCGGGCAGGCGGCTCAGCGCGTCCTTCGTCGCGTCCACGAACGGTTCGAGGAAACCGGGGCGGTCCGCGTAGACGGGGAGCTTGTCGATCTCGGGGGCGCCCGGCACCTCCGCGCGGGCGCGGGCGATGTCCTCGAGGTACTGGTCGTTCGTCGAGTAGCCGCTGTAGGCGGACGTGACGAACGCGGCGGCGCGCCGGATCCCGTCCTCCTCCATCTGCCGGACGGTGTCGGCAAGGTAGGGGGTCCAGTTCCGGTTGCCCCAGTAGACGGGCAGGTCGACGCCGTTGGCGGCGAAGTCGGCCTCGATCGCGGCCTTGAGCTCCCGGCACTGCCGGTTGATCGGACTGACACCGCCGAACAGGAAGTAGTGCTCCCCCACCTCCTCCAGGCGCTCCTTGGGGATGTTGCGCCCCCGGGTGACGTTCTCCAGAAACGGGATCACCTCTTCGGGCCCTTCCGGCCCTCCGAAGGACAGCAGAAGCAACGCGTCATACGACGTCATGCGTCCATCCAATCAGCCGTCGGGCCGATTCCCCGCCAGGGGTGCTCACTCGTAGCGCGCCGAGTACGCCCTCGCCAGGTTGAGGACCTTCTGGACGTACCAGTCGGCGTGGTTGTACTGCCAGACCGCCCGGTAGAGCTGCCGCCCGCCCTGGCCCGCCCCGTTCGCGCACAGGTACTTGGCCGCCCCCGGGATGGCGTCGTAGGGGTTCATGATGTCGGCCTTGCCGTCGCCGTCGCCGTCCACCCCGTACGCCTTCCACGTCGAGGGCAGGAACTGCATCGGGCCGAGCGCGCCCGCGCTGGAGCGGCCCGCGTTGCGCCCGTGGTCGCTCTCGACCTGGCCGATCGCGGCGAGGACGGTCCAGGACAGGCCGCGGCAGCTCCTGGCCGCCTGCTTGTAGAGGTCCAGGTAACCGCCCGAACGGCCGCCGTCCGCCGGTGCCTGGTACTTGCTCTCGTGCAGGTTCAGCACGCTCGTGCCGGGGCCGAGGACCTTGCCGACGGCCTTGACGACCTTGGCGGGGTCCACCCCGGGCGCGTTGACGAGGACCGCCACGTTGGGGACGAGGCCCATCTCCTGCCCGGACTTCCTGCTGACGAGCATGTCGATGCCGGGCAGGCCGAGCGGACCGGAACCGCCCATGGTGAGCTTCGGCATCGTCCGCGCCACCACAGGGTACTGGTAGCCGCGGTTGAGCTGGAGCTGCTGGGCGGCGTCCGGTGAGACCACAAACTGGTCACCGGCCAGGGCGGCCCACAGGTCGGTCTTCTTCGCCGTCGCGGGGGGCGTCCAGGAGCGGAACGCCGACGGGTCCACGGCGAGCGCGTTCACCTGGCGGCCCTGGAGCTGGACGGCGCCGCCCGCGACGGCCGCCACGTCCCCGACCCTGCCGAGCCTCGCGATCCGATTGATCTTGGCGGCGGGGATCGAGGCGGTCCCGACGGCGAGCACGTCGGGCGGCACGACGCGGCGCAGCGGCGCTACCTGGCCGCCGGTGGCCACGTTGACCGGGTCGCCGGGACGCACGCTCGGCGGCGCCGCCTCCTGCGGCGACTCGGCCCCGGCCGGATCCGCCTTCTCGGTGGTCAGCGCCGCGTAGACGCCGCCGGAGGTGCTGGCGACGGCCAGGACCGCGATACCGCCGATGAGGAGGGGCAGCGCACGGCCGCCCCGCCGCGGCCCCGCGTCCGGGCGCCGCGGATCCCGCTTCTTCTTCTCGGGCTGGTTCTTCTCGGGCCGGTTCTTCTCGGGCCGGGGCCGGTGCGGACGGGCGGCGGGCGCCTCACCACCGCCGATCGCGCCGGTGCGCGGAGCTGAAGGAGGAGCCACAACATTTCCCCACGAGTCTCGCTACGGACGGTTAGCCTGCCGTGGTTACCGGATCGTACGGTATCGACGACTCTGTGCCCCCGCTCGGGCCGTCCAAAAATGTGAACTTTCCTCACGATCGATTCGTGAGTAGAGTCACGGCATGTCCCCAGCGACCAAGCAGACGTGGCGGAACTGGGCGGGAAACCAGCAGGCCACACCGCATCGCGTCGCCGCACCGCGCAGCGCCGACGAGGTGGCCGCCGCGGTCCGGTCGGCCGCCGCCGTCGGCCTCACGGTCCGCATGACCGGCACAGGGCACTCCTTCACCGGCGCCGCCGTCGCCGAGGGGGTCCTGCTCCGACCCACCGCGCTCACCGCAGTCCGCTCCGTCGACACCGCCACGGGGCTCGTCACCGTCGAGGCCGGCCTGCCGCTCCACGCGCTCAACCGCGTTCTGGAGGAGCACGGCCTCGCGCTGGCCAACATGGGCGACATCCAGGAGCAGACCGTCGCGGGCGCGCTGCAGACCGCGACGCACGGAACCGGGCGCGACGCCGCCGGCCTCGCCTCCCAGGTCGCCGCCCTGGAACTCGTCCTCGCCGACGGCACCGTGGCGAACTGCTCGCGCGAGGAGCGCCCCGACCTGTTCGCCGCGGCCCTCGCCGGGCTCGGCGCTCTCGGCGTCGTCACCGCCATCACCTGGCGGACCGTCCCGGCGTTCCTGCTTCGCGCGCAGGAGGCCCCGATGAAGTGGGACGAGGTCCTCGCGCGCGTGGACGAGTTCGACGCCGCCAACGAGCACTTCGAGTTCTACTGGTTCCCGCACACCGAGGGCTGCCTGACCAAGCGCAACAACCGGGTCGAGGGTCCGGCCGAGCCGCTGTCGAAGGTCAGGCACTGGCTGGACGACCGGTTCCTGTCGAACACGGTCTTCGGCGCCGTCAACAGGGTCACCCACCGGGCCCCCGCCGCGACGCCCTTCGTCAACGGCATCTCCGCCAAGGCGCTGGGGGCCCGCACCTACAGCGACACCTCGTACAAGGTCTTCACCAGCCCGCGCACGGTCCGCTTCAAGGAGCAGGAGTACGCGATCCCGCGCGAGGCGCTCGTCCCCGCGCTGCGCGACCTCCGCACCCTGTTCGCCAAGCGGGACTGGCGGATCAGCTTCCCCATCGAGGTCCGGCTGCTTCCCCCCGAGGACGCCTGGCTGTCGATGGCGCACGGCCGCCAGAGCGCGTTCATCGCGGTGCACGTCTACCACCGCGACCCGCACGAGGACTACTTCGGCGGCGTCGAGGACCTTCTGACCGGGTTCGACGGCCGTCCCCACTGGGGCAAGCTCCACACCCGCGACGCCGCCTACCTGGAGAAGGCGTACCCCCGGTTCGGCGACTTCCGCGCCCTGCGGGACGAGCTGGACCCGGACCGCCGCTTCGCGAACCCCTACACGAGGCAGGTCTTCGGCGACTAGCCGCACCCGGCCTTCCCGGCGGCCGCCGGGCTCAGCCGCCCGGCGTGGAGCGCGGGTCGGGGACGCCCTGGCCGCCGTCCTGCGGGCCTCCGGTGGTCGCGGGCGCCTCCGGCGTCGTCGGCGCCGTCGTCGGCGGCACGGTCGTGGGCTCCTGCGTCGGCCGCTCGGTCGGCTCCGACGACGGCTGCGGCGCCGTCGATCCCGGTCCCCCGGTGGGCGCCTCGCTCGTCGGAGTGCCGCTCGGCGTGGAGGTCGGCTTGTCCGTGGCGCCTCCGGAGGGGACCTGCGAAGGCGTGTCGGCCGGCTTCGCGCTGCCCCCGCCGTCGAGGACCTTCGTGACGGTCAGGCCCTTGCCGCCGGCACCGCCCACGGGCCGGCCGGTGCCCGCCTCGTAGATCGTGATCCCGCCGATGACGACCGCGAACACCGCCGCCGAGGAGACCACCAGCTTCACCCAGTGCGCCTTGGCCCACTCCACCGTGCTCTGCCACGCCGAGCGGCGGACGACCTGCCGGACCGCGTCCTCGCCGGCCTCCTCGGCGAACGCGGCGGCGACCGTCTGCGCGGGGTCCAGGCGCGTGGCGTTCGGATCGCCGCCGGGGTCGAGCCGCGTGGCGTTCGGGTCTCCCCCGCCGAACACGGGGTCCAGGCGCGTGGCGCCGGGATCGCCCGACCACACCGCGGTCCGGGTCGGGTCGGCGCTCCTCGCCTCGCCGGCCGCGCCCTCGGCCATCTCCCGCCGCCGGACCGCCGACTGCAGGTGCGTCAGCTCCTTGATCTGCTCACGGCCCTGGTCGAGGTAGTGCTTGCCGACCGCCGACCCCGCCGTGGAGATCACGCTCATCAGGGCCGCGCCGATGATCGTCCCGTACACGCCCAGGAAGGACGCGCCCAGGGCGGCGACCGCCGTCGCCACCGCACTCGCGATCAGCTGCGTCGTGCTCACGTCCGGCAGCTTGCGCGGCATCGCCTGTCTCACCCCTGTCTGTCGCCACGGACACCCCGAGATTGAACTGATCGGAAGGACGCGGGTGTTCCTGCCCACGACGTGACGCTCGCAACGTCGAACCGGCGGGGCGTTCACGGCCTCGTCAGGAACGGTGTGGAAAAGGATGGACAAGAATCGAGCAGAGCGGCCCCCCGCCGGTCGCGGCACCGGCAAGCTTGGTCAGGTGCCCTCTTCGACCTCGTGAAGAGGGCTTCGAGAGCGGCGATGTTCGGACATGCCGGGTACGGTGCTGGCAGCAGGTGTGTCCGAAAGAGAGACTCGGGAACCCGGGGGAAGGGCACGCATGCGCCCTCGGTGGGCATCGGACGGCCGACCGGTGAGAGCACGGTCGCGCGGTCCGGCGTCCTCCGTGCCGTCTGGACAGGGCAGGAAGGACACGCATGCAGGAGCTGCGCCTCGTCGCGGTCAGCGAGGACGGTACGTACCTCGTCCTGGCCACCGCGGGCCGAGGCACCCGGTTCACCCTGCCCGTCGACGACCGGCTCCGCGCCGCGGTCCGTGGGCACTTCTCCCGCCTCGGCCAGTTCGAGATCGAAGTGGAGAGTCCCTTGCGCCCCAAGGAGATCCAGACCCGCATCCGGTCCGGGGAGACCGCGGAGGAGATCGCCGAGTCGGCGGGCATCCCGGTCGAACGGGTCCGCTGGTTCGAGGGTCCGGTCCTGCAGGAACGCGAATACATGGCCCAGCAGGCGCAGCGCGTCGCCGTCCGCCGCCCCGGCGAGTCGACCCCGGGCCCGCCGCTCGGCGAGACCGTCGAGGAGCGCCTCGGCCGCGGCGGCGTCGACCTGGAAGAGGTCGAGTGGGACTCCTGGAAGTGCGAGGACAACACCTGGCGCGTCCGGCTGTCCTTCTTCGAGGGCGGCCGCCCGCACGCCGCCGAGTGGACGTTCGACCCGCGCCGCCGGCACGTCTCCCCGCTGGACGAGGTCGCCGCCCGGCTGACCTCCGTCGAGTGGGACGACGACGACGCGCTCTCCGACACCGTCACGCCGCTCGTGCCGCGCCGTCCCGCGATGAAGGTCGTCTCCAGCGACCGCGACGCCCCGCCCGGCCGCGGGCTGCCCGCGCGCGGCCTGCCCGCCGAGCCCGAGCAGCCGGCGCCCGAGCCGCTGCGCGCCGCCGAGCCCCGCGCCTACATCGTCGAGCGCGGCCGCATGGTCGACCCCCGGCCCGCCTTCCGTGAGGCGACCGAGCCGCCCTCCCTGCGCGAGGCCGCCCCGCCGCGTCCTGCCGCGCACGCCCCTGAGCCGCCCTCTCCGGCCCCGCCCGCCGAGGAGGCGGCCACGGAGGCGCCCTCCGCCGAGACGCCCGCCGACGAGCCCGTCACGGCCGTCCAGAGCGAGGAGCCGCACGGCGTCGCCGCCGCGCTCGGGTCGGCCGAACCGGCCGAGTCCCCCGGTGCGGACGACGAGACCGCGGCCGAGACCGCCGAGCCGGGCGAGGCGGCGGCCGAGAGCACCGCCGACGAGACCGCCGCGGAGGAAGCGCGCCCCGCCGAGGCCGCCGAGGAGCCGGAGGACGAGGCCCGGGTTCCCGAGGAGATCGAGGCGATCGACGCCGACGACCTCGAAGAGGTCCGTGAAGAGGAGCACGCGTCCGCCGAACCGGCCGGATCGGCCGAGCCGGCCCTCCGGGAGCAGGCGGGCGAAAGCCGCGACGAACCCGAGGCCGGCGAAGCGCACGAGGCAGAGCAGGTGCGGGAAGCGGCCGGCGCGGCGCCGGAGGCGGTGGAGGCTCCCGAGCCCGCCCCTTCGGCCGAGCCGGAGGAACCGGCCGAGCCCGCCGAGGCGCCGGCCGCCGCCCGGCCGCGGGTGGAGGACGACGCGACGCGCGTTCCCGAGGAGGAGCGGGAGGCCGAACCCGTCCGCAGGCCCGCTCCGGCCCGCGAGCCCGCCGCGGAGAGCACGCCCGTGGCTCCGCCGCGTCAGCCCGCGCGGCCGCCGGCCAAGAAGAAGCCGGCGGCGCGGCCCACCATGCCCGCCGCCGCTCAGGACAAGCCGGTCACCGGATCGCCCGCCGCCGCCGCTGCGGCCGGGGAGCCCGCGGGCACGCAGCGTCCGGCCCGGCGCCGCAAGGCCAAGGGCAAGCGCGCCTCCGTCCCGTCCTGGGACGAGATCATGTTCGGTGCCCGCCGGCCGGAATAGTCTCCGCGCCCGCACCGGGCGGCCCGTCCAGGAACGGGGTCAGCCACGCCGGGGTGATGGCGGCGGCGAGGGCCACGGCGCCCTCCTCGGACATGTCCGTCGCCGAGCAGCCCCCGTCGCCCGCGCCCACGGCCGCGAAGAGGGTGGCGAGGCCCAGCCTGCGCTGGAAGAGCGTCTGGCGGACCCGCCAGCCGATCACGGCCGAGTGCTCGACGACGACCTGGCGGCGGCGCAGGGAGCCCGACCGCACGGTGAGGCGCTCCCCGTCGGTGGCGTGGCCCAGCTGGCGGTAGCGGTCCAGCCCCAGCGGCACCGCCAGGACGGCGGTCGCGGCGCACGCGTACGCGACCCACGGCTGCCCCGCGAGGACGGCCAGGACGGCGACGCCCAGCGAGGGCGCCACCGCGCGGACGACGCGGCGGCCCCGCGCGGCCGGCGGGTGCGCGGTCAGCGGCCCGGGGAGGTTCCCGACGACCCGCGCGGCGAGGGCCTCGGCGGCCGCCCGGGGCGCGGCGGGCAGCAGCCGCCCCCGCTGGGCTGCGTCCCCCAGCCCGGTGATGAGGGCGCCGAGGCGCGTCACGCCCGCCGCGCGCTCGAACGGGTTGTCGGCGAGCTCGACGCCCCGCAGCCGGCGGCGTTCGAGGGAGACGCTGCGGCGGGTGACGAGCCCCCGCTCGGCGACGACGGACCCGTCCCGCTCGTGGACGGTGAAGTCCCAGTTGAAGAGGGTGAAGACGATCACCGACATGACGGGCATGGCGATCAGCGTGAGGATGACCAGCGCCAGCACCACGGCGGTCGGCAGCCCCACCACGTCGTGGCCGAGCGTCTCCACGCGCTCCCGCGTGATCAGACCGAGGTCGTCGCCGAGGTTGTAGACGGTGCCGAGGAGGCTGCCCGCCAGCGCGAACGGCGTCAGCAGGTAGGCGCCGCTGAGCGGGGCGTACAGGTACCAGCGGCGCCGCATGCGGCCGAGGGTGCGGCGCGGAGGGACCGGGGCGTCCCGGGCGAGCAGGACGCCGCGCAGCCGTTCGGCCTCGCCGAGCGAGACCGCGTTCAGCTCCCCCTCGCCGCCGTCCGCGCCGGCGTCGATGCTCACGACCGCCAGCCCGAGCAGCCGGTGCGGGAGGGACGCGGTGATGTCCACGCCCCGGATCCGGTCGCGCGGGATGCTCTTGACCGACCGGCCGACGAGCGCGCGCCGGAACTCGATGCGGTCCTCGTGCAGCACGTAGGTGAACGTCGCCCAGTTCGCGACGTGGAAGACCAGCCCGAAGGCCAGCCCCACGAGCGTGAAGTAGAACGCGGTGGACAGCCCGCCCACGAGCAGGCCCGTCGCGCCGGCGGCGAGGAGCGCCAGGAGCTCGCGGACGGCCCCGACCACGAAGGTGAGCGGATGCAGGCGTGCGGTCACGTGGCGTCGTCGCGGAGGTCGTGCGCGCGGTGCGCGAGGTCTTCGGCGAGGCGCGTCGCCACGGCCACGGGCAGGCCCGCGACCTCCGAGGAGCCGGTGTGGGAGGCGGTGTTGACCTCGATGGTGGCGAGGCCGAGCATCCGTTCGATCAGCCCCTGCTTGCTGTCGACGGTCTGGATGCGCCCGACGGGCACCAGCAGCCATTCGCGGCTGAACCAGCCCGTCCGCGTGTAGACGACGTCGGAGCTTACCTCCCAGCGGTGGACGCGGTACCGCCACACGGGCGCGACCGTGACCACCAGCAGCCCGGCGGCGCCGACGATGGAGGGGAGCCAGCCGATCCGGCCGGTCAGCCAGGCGGGCAGCGCGTCCCAGCCCGCGTCGCCGATCCAGGCGGCCACGCCGAGGGCGAGGCCGAACGCCAGGCCCCACAGCAGCAGGTACTCGATGGCCCAGTGCGCGATCGCGCGGGGCGAGACCCGGTGTTCGGGCGGCCTCAGACGCGGCGGGCGCGGCCCCCCGCCGTCCCTCCGGCGACCAGGCCGCACCGACGTCACACGGCGAGTCTAGAGCGCCGGACGTGCCTTCCCGCCGCCCCGCGCGACCGGAAACGCCGAGGAACCGGCGGCACGATCGCGGGCGCGCCGTCGTTTCTGTCAGTGGCGCGTGCGAGATTGTCGGTGGCGCGTGCGACGTTGTGACGTGGTTCACGCCGCCGCGGGGCGTCGCCTGGGCGGCGGCAGAAATTCGAATGCACTTGAACCGGACTCCGCCTATTTTGGCTGGTCCCCCTGGCCGGGGGCGTGGGCGTCCGGCAACCGAGTCCTAGGAGATCCCATGACCTACGCGATCCAGGCGGACGGCCTGGAGAAGCGGTTCGGTGAGACCCGGGCGCTGGACGGCGTCTCCCTCACCGCCGAGGCCGGAACGGTTCTCGGCGTGCTGGGGCCGAACGGCGCCGGCAAGACGACGATGACCCGCATCCTCGCCACACTGATCGAGCCGACGGGCGGCGCCGCCCGGGTCGGCGGGTTCGACGTGGTGAAGGACGCGCACAAGGTGCGGCAGCTGATCGGGCTCACCGGCCAGTACGCCGGCGTCGACGAGATGCTGACCGGCACCGAGAACCTCATCCTGATCGGGCGGCTGCTCGGGATCTCGCGCCGGGACTCCAGGGCGCGCGCCGCCGAGCTGCTGGAGCGCTTCCAGCTGACCGACGCCGCCGAACGCGCCGCCAAGACCTACTCGGGCGGGATGCGCCGCCGCCTCGACCTGGCCGCGAGCCTCGTCGGGCGCCCGCAGATCCTGTTCCTGGACGAGCCGACCACGGGCCTCGACCCGCGCAGCAGGAACGGCCTCTGGGACATCGTCCGCGGCCTGACCGACGACGGCGTCACCGTGCTGCTCACCACGCAGTACCTGGAGGAGGCCGACCAGCTCGCCGACGACATCATCGTCATCGACCGCGGCCAGGCCATCGCGCACGGCACGTCCGACATGCTCAAGGCCCAGGTCGGCGGGCAGGTGCTGGAGGTCAGGCCGGTCGACGCGGCGGACGTGGCGGCGGTGGAGCGCATCGTCGGCGAGCTGGCCGAGGCCGTCCCGGAGGTCCGCGACGACCTGGTCAGCGCGCCGATCACCGACCCGCAGCTGATGCCGGCCGTGGTCCGCCGCCTCGACGAGGCGGGCGTCGCCGTCGGCGAGCTGTCGCTGCGCAAGTCCAGCCTGGACGAGGTGTTCTTCGCCCTCACCGGCCACCACACCGACGACATCGACGCCGAGGCCGACGCACTGCAGAAGCAGACCGACAAGGAAGGCGCCTCCGCATGACCACCGCGACGCTCGCGCCGCAGGATCTGTCCAAGCGGGTCGCGCCGGCCACGGCCCTGCGCAACACGGTCACGCTGGCCTGGCGCAACCTGGTGCAGATCAAGCACAACCCGATGGAGCTGCTCGACCTGTCGATCCAGCCCATCATGTTCGTGCTGCTGTTCGCCTACGTGTTCGGCCCGCCGATGGCCGGCAGCGTCGAGGCGTACCTGCCGATCGTGATCCCCGGCATCATCGCCCAGAACGCCCTCTTCGCCGGGATGAGCACCGGGTTCGGGCTCAACACCGACATCACCAAGGGCGTGTTCGACCGGTTCCGCAGCCTGCCGATCGCGCGCAGCGCCCCGCTGGCCGGGCGGATCATCGCCGACACCGTCAAGCAGGCGTGGTCGATGACGATCCTGCTGCTGGTCGGGTTCGCCATCGGCTTCCGGGTGGAGACGAACGCGCTGGCGGTGCTCGGCGCGTTCCTGCTGCTGCTGACCTTCGCGATCCTGTTCTCCTGGACGTCGGTCTTCATCGCGATGAAGGTCAGCGAGCCGGAGAAGGTGCAGATCTTCGGCTTCGTGGTGATCTTCCCGCTGAGCTTCCTCAGCACGGCGTTCATCCCGTCCACGAAGGGCATCCCCGGCTGGCTGGCGTACGTCATGGACAACAGCCCCGTCACGCAGCTGGTCGAGGCGATGCGCGGCCTCCTGGTCGGCGGCCCCGTCCTGGAGCACGCCTGGATCGCGCTCGCGTGGGGCGTCGGCATCTCGCTGGTCTTCGCGCCCCTGTCGCTCCGCGCCTTCAAGCAGCGCGCCTGAGGCGCGACGGAGGCACTGCCGAAGCGCGACTGAGGCACTGCTGAAAACGGGGAACGCCCCGGCGGTCGATGACCGCCGGGGCGTTTCGCGTGGAACTGCTCAGGCCGCGTTCTGGTCGGCCTTCGCCTTCGCCTTGCCGTCGTCGAGGGCCGCGAGCTCGAAGTCGGCGCGCGGCTGCTCGATGGTCGCGAGCGAGACGGTCTCGCGCTTGAGGAACAGCGCGAGCGTCCAGTCCGCGATGACGCGGATCTTGCGGTTGAAGGTCGGGACCATCGCGCCGTGGTAGCTGCGGTGGAAGAACCACGCGGGCCAGCCCTTGAGCTTGATGCCGAGGGGGTTGGCCACGCCCTTGTGCAGGCCGAGGCCCGCGACGGCGCCGAGGTTGCCGTGCACGTAGGGCTTGAGCGTCTTGCCGCGCATCGACCGCACGATGTTGTCGCCGAGCAGCTTCGCCTGGCGGACGGCGTGCTGGGCGTTCGGCGGGCAGAACATGCCGTCCTCGGTGAGGTCCGGGATCGCGGCGTTGTCGCCCGCGGTGAACGCGCGGACGAGGCCCTCGATGGTGAGGTACTCGGTGCCCTTCACGCGGCCGCGCTCGTCGACCGGCAGGTCGCCGTTGCGCACGACCGGCGACGGCTTGACGCCCGCGTTCCACACGAGGGTGCCGGCCGGGAAGCTGCTGCCGTCCGACAGCTCGATCTGGCCGTCCACCGCCGACTGCAGGAAGGTGTTCATCTTCACCGCGATGCCGCGGCCGCGCAGCTGCTCGGCGGTCCACTTGCCCATGTCGGGGCCGACCTCCGGAAGGATGCGGTCGGCCGCCTCCACCAGGACGAACCGCAGGTCCTGCGGCGTGACCTTGCGCATGTACTTGGTGGCGTCGCGGGTCATGTCCTCGAGCTCGGCGACCGCCTCGACGCCGGCGAACCCGCCGCCGACGAACACGAAGGTCAGCGCTTTGCGGCGCAGCTCCACGTCGTCGGTCGACTCGGCGATCTCCAGCTGCTCCAGGACGTGGTTGCGCAGGTGGATGGCCTCGCCGACGGTCTTCAGGCTGATGCCGTTCTCGGCCAGCCCGGGGATCGGCAGGAGCCGCGGCACCGCGCCGGCCGCCATGACCAGGTAGTCGTAGGTGATCCGCTCCGGCGGGCCCGCCAGCGGCTGGACGATCGCCCATCGCTCGTCGTGGTTCAGCTCGGTCACGCGCGCCTTGCGGACGGTGCACTTCGGCAGCACCCGGCGCAGCGGGACGACGACGTGCCGCGGGGAGATGTTCCCGGCGGCGGCCTCGGGCAGGAACGGCTGGTACGTCATGTACGAGTTGGGGTCGACGACGGTGACCCTGACCTCGCCCCTCTTCAGCTCCCGCTTCAGCTTCTTCTGCAGGCGAAGAGCGGTGTACATGCCCACATAGCCGCCACCCACGATGAGGATGTGGGGAGCGCCGGGGGTCCCCTGGGCGGTCCTGGCCATTGCGGCCCTCCAATGTCACGGTCGGCTTGTGAAGACATTCACAAACTAGCGGATGGAACGTGCCGTTCACCAATCAGGAACCAGGAAAGAACCGCCGAACTTCCCGTTCTGGCAAAGGATCCCGCCGATACGGGTGTGAAACCCGCCACTACTTGCCCAAAAGCGGGGTGGAGCGCAGCAATGCACGCATGACGAACGTCACAGGACACCGCCGTGGGCGGCGGCCTCCCGAGGCGGGGCGAACGGCCCGTCCCACCCCCGGAAAACCCCTAAGGTTGGGGCGGACGAGGAAGGGGGCGCCGGCGGCGGGACGCGCGCGGCCGACAATCGGGGGCCGAGATGACGGCGATCCGGCGGCGCGCGGCGTACGATCTCGCCCGGGAGCGTATCGATGATGAGCAGAGACCGGCGGCCGGTCACGGCCGCGGCGGGCGCGCTCGCGCTCGCCGGGGCGCTGAGCGGCTGCGGGCTGATCGGCCAGCCCCAGAACAAGAGCGCGGAACTGTCGGAGTGGTTCACCGTGACCAGCCCGGTCTTCCGCGATGGGCGCGAGTTGCCCCCGCGATACGGCTGCACGACGTACCCTGGCGGACAGGGCAAGACCCCGCCGCTCCGGTGGTCGGGCACGCCGGCCGGCACCCGGTCGTTCGCGATCGTGGTGGACGACCCGGACGCCTCCGGCGGCGCCAAGGTCCACTGGGTGATCGCGGGCATCGACGGAACCGTGAACGAGCTGGTCGAAGGCGCCCGGCTCGACGGGACCGTCGAGGGCTTGACCACAGGCAAGAAGGCGGGTTACGCGCCTCCGTGCCCGCCCAAGGGAGAGAAGCATCGGTACCGGTTCAGCATCTACGCGCTGGACGATCCGGCGCCGTTCCGGAACGGCGCGGCTCTGAAGGACTCGCTCCCCGCGATCGCCAAGCACACGGTGGGGCGCGGGCGGATCACCGGGAACTTCGGCGGCGAGCAGGCGCGTTGACCGTGGAGCCTGCGAGCACGGGGCCGGGACGGCCCCGGCGGGGGCCGGAGCTGTCAGGGGCGTGCGGGTCGGCGGAGTTGGCCGATCGGCACGCGCCGTGTGAGGGTAAATGTGCGCGAAGGGTGTGACAACGGTCATAGCGGTCGGAGAGAATCGGGTTAAGCCAAGGCGGCGGAAACCCGTGACTATCCGGACGCTGGCGACAATCGGGACGGACCCGCGGTCCGCGCTGGCGACTCTCGCCGGGCCAAGGCATTGGGTGGTGGCATGACTTCTTACATCGTGGTCTTCGGCCTCATTGTGGTCGTCGTCCTCGTGGTCGTCCTCGTGGCCCTCGGCCTGCGGGCCAGCAGGGCTGGGGGCGATGACGACGACGACTGGATGGACGACGAGCCGCAGAAGCAGCCCCGCGGCCGCCGAGGAGTCCCCCCGCCGCAGGAGCAGATGGGCGGCGCCCCGGACGAGTACGGCCCCGGGTACGACGAGGGCTACGACGGCGGTTACGACCGCGCTCCCGAGCCCGTTCCCGACCGTCGCGTCGCCGGACCCGGCGGCGGCCCGCTCGCCGCTCCCACCTCCGCCCCGGGGCCGTCCGCCCCGCCGCCCCCGCCTCCGGGCCAGGCGTCGGACGAGATGGAGGACGACGACTACTGGGCGACGATCACCTTCGACAAGCCCAAGTTCCCCTGGCAGCAGAACGAGGGCGGCCCGCGCCCCGAGAGCGACCCGGCCGCCGACCCGCTGAACGCGCAGTCTCCCCCGCAGGCTCCCCCGCCCGAGCAGCCGGCCATCGAGCCGCCCGGCCTCACCCAGCCCGTCTCCCTCGGCCCCGACGGCACCGTCCTCAACGGCCTCGGCACCGGCCCGCAGCAGACGCCCCCGGGCCCGGGCGGGTTCCAGGGCGGCTCCCCGTTCCCCGGCAGCGACCCGGGCGCGACGTCGCTCGACCCCATCCCGACCGACCTGGCCGGACCGGGCGCCCCCGGCGGCCACGGCGGCACCGGCCCGCAGAGCCCCTTCGGCGGCCCCGGCGCGCCCGACCAGCCGGTGTACGGCGGCCAGGAGCCGCAGCCCGCGTACGGAGCGTCCGACTACGGCTCGGGCGACCCGTCCTACGGCGGCCAGGACCAGTACGGAAGCCAGGACCAGTACGGCGTCCCGGACCAGTACGGGAGCCAGGACCAGTACGGCGCAGACCAGCCGCAGTACGGCGCAGACCAGCCCCAGTACGGCATCCCCGAACAGCCCCAGTACGGCTCCCAGGAGCCGTCCTACGGCGACTACGCCTCCGACCCGCTCGGAGGCCGTCCGGCCGCCGGCCCTCCGCCCGGAGGCCGCCAGGACTACGACCTGCCGCTCGGCTCGTCCGGCCCCGGCGGGGCCCTCGGCGGCGACCCGCTCGGGCTGCCCCTCGGCCGTCCCGAAGAGCCGCCGGCTCCGCCCGCCCCACCGGCTCCCCCCGCCCCCGCCGCCCCGGCGGCGCACGGCGGCGGCTCTGACACCGACGGCCACAAGCTCCCGACCGTCGACGAACTGCTCCAGCGCATCCAGTCCGACCGGCAGCGGTCGGGCCCGCCCTCGCCGTCCGAAACGGGCGGTTCCTACGGCGGCTCCCTGAACGACCCGCTGAGCGACCCGCTCGGCACCGGCTCCTACGGGACGACCCCGCCCGGCCCGCCGAGCACCGGCAACACCGGCCCGTGGCCGTCCGGCGGCCAGCAGGGCGGCGGCTCCGGCCAGGGCTACGACTCCGGGATCGGCGGGCCGCCCGGATACGGGCAGGGCCAGCCGAACGACGGCTACCCGACCGCCCCCGCCTACGGCGACTCGCAGCGCTACGACGACCCGCTCGGCGGGTTCGGCGGCGGCGGAGCCGGAGGCGGCGGCGAGACCGGCACCGGGGGTTCCGGGGCCTACGGCGACTTCAGCGGCAGCAGCTACAACGGCGGCGACCCGCTGGCCGCGCCGCACGACCCGGGCACCGGCGGCTACGCCGACCCGAACGCCACGCAGGCGTACGGGTCCGGCTACTACGGCGGCGCGCCGCAGCAGCAGCAGCAGGGCGGCTACCCGCAGGGCGGCCAGCAGAACGACAACCCCCCGTACGGCTCCCAGCAGCCCACCGACGACTGGGAGAACTACCGCCGCTGACCAGGGCACACCTGATCGAGGGCCGCCGGATCCGTCCGGCGGCCCTCGTCGTGTCCGAGGGAAGCGCTGAGCACATGATTGAATACGTTGTGTGACTTTTAAGCCACCGAACGCATCCACGCTCCGGCGAGATCTCCTCGCCTCGTTCGTCGTATTCCTCGTCGCGATCCCGCTCTCGCTGGGCATCGCCGTCGCCTCCGGCGCACCCGTCGCCGCCGGACTGATCGCCGCCGTCGTCGGCGGCATCGTCGCGGGCCTGATCGGCGGCTCGCCGCTCCAGGTCAGCGGGCCCGCCGCCGGGCTCACCGTCCTCGTCGCCGGCCTCGTGCAGACCTACGGCTGGCGCGCCACCTGCACGATCACCCTGCTCGCCGGACTCGTGCAGATCGTGCTGGGCGCGAGCCGGGTCGCGCGCGCCGCCCTCGCCGTCTCCCCCGCCGTCGTGCACGGCATGCTCGCCGGGGTCGGCGTCGTCATCGTCCTCGCCCAGGTCCACGTGGTCCTCGGCGGCAGCCCCCAGCAGTCGGCCGTCGCGAACCTGAGCGAGCTGCCGGGCCAGCTCGCGCGGCCGCACACGCAGTCCGCGCTGGTCGCCGGGCTGACCGTGCTCGTCGTGCTGGGCTGGTCCCGGCTGCCGAAGAGCGGGGCGCTCCGCCTCGTCCCGGGCCCGCTGCCGGCCGTCGCCCTGGCCACCGCCCTCGCCTGGGCCCTCGGCTGGCGGGTGCCGCGCGTCGACCTGCCGTCCTCGCTGCTGGACGGCTGGACCCTCCCCGTCATGCCGGAAGGGACACTGTTCGGTATCACCGGAGCGGTCATCTCCGTGGCGCTCGTGGCAGCCGTCGAGTCCCTGCTGTGCAGCGTCGCCGTCGACCGCTCCCGCCCGGCGGGCGTCCCGTCCGCCGACCTCGACCGCGACCTGCTCGGCCAGGGCGCCGCGAACGCCGTCTCCGGCGTGCTGGGCGGGCTGCCGATCACCGGCGTGATCGTCCGCAGCACCGCCAACATCGAGGCGGGCGGCCGCACCCGGCTGTCACCCATCCTGCACGGCGTCTGGGTCCTCGTCCTCGCCATGGCCTGCGGGCCGCTCATCGAGCAGGTCCCGCTGGCCGCGCTCGCCGCGCTGCTGGTCGTGCTCGGCGTCCGGCTGGCCGACCTGTCCCGGGTCCGCGCCCTGCGCCACCACCGCGAGGCGCCCGCCTACTTCGTCACCCTCGGGGGTGTCGTGCTGTTCGGTCTCGGCGAGGGGGTCCTGCTCGGCATCGGGGTCATGGCGGTGCTGGCCCTGCGCCGGCTCACCCGGCTCTCGGTCCGGACGGAGCAGTTCGTGCCCGCCCCCGGCGACGCGCCCGCCTCGCCCCGCTGGCACGTGGTCGTCGAGGGCACGTTCACCTTCCTCGGCGTTCCCCGCGTCGCGCGCGCCCTGCAGCAGATCCCGGCGGACGCCCGCGTCGACCTCGACCTCAACGTCGACTTCATGGACCATGCCGCGTTCGACGCCGTCCACCGCTGGAGGCTCGCCCACGAGCGCCAAGGGGGGAGGGTCGACATCGACGAGGTTCACGAGGCTTGGTATGAAAGAGCTGTGACTGGCGATATCTCCCAAGCTGCCAAGACTCCGCCTCCGGCCCGCTGGTGGGCCCCCTGGGCCAACCGCCGGCGGCGAACCGAGGCCGCGCTGGACGCACCCGAGATGTCCCCGGCGGACGTCCTGCTGAACGGCGTCCGCGAATACCACGGGCGCACGGCCCCGCTCGTCCGCCCGATCATGGCCGAGCTGGCGATGGAGCAGAAGCCCCAGCATCTGTTCATCACCTGCGTCGACTCGCGCATCGTACCCAACATCATCACCGCGAGCGGCCCCGGCGACCTGTTCATCAACCGCAACGTCGGCGCCCTCGTGCCCCGGCGCGGCTCCGGGACGCCCGACGACTCGGTGGCGGCCACCGTCGAGTACGCCGTCAACGTCCTGGGCATCAAGACGATCACGGTCTGCGGCCACTCGAACTGCGGCGCGATGGCCGCCCTGCTCGCCGGCGGCTCCGAGGTCGAGCACCTGGAGGGCCTGTCGCGCTGGCTGAAGCACGGCAACCACAGCCTCGCCCGCTTCCTCGCCGAGGAACCGCCCGCCGACGAGCAGCCCCTCACCCGCCTCTGCAAGATCAACGTGATGCAGCAGCTCGACAACCTGCGGACCTACCCGTGGCTGCGGGAGCGGGTCGACTCCGGCGACATCGAGCTGGTCGGCCTCTACCTCGACCTCGGGTCCGCCAACGTCGAGGTCTACGACCAGGCCGGCGGCGTCTTCGTCCCCGTCCCGGACGAGGCCCCGCGGACCCGGTCCCTCACCTGACACAGGCGCGGGTCGTCCTCCGGCAGGACGACCCGCGCACCCGGCTCATCAGCGCCCGACGAGCTCGTCCTCGCCGCGCGTGTAGCTGCGGACGTACATCCCCGTGACCTTGCGCGCCCGGCGCGAGCGCCTGTCCGTCGCCGGCAGGAACAGCGCGTCGCGCCGGCTGGCGCGCGAGAAGTCCCACAGGTACACCAGGCTCCCCAGCACCCCGGCGAGCACAAGGGCCACGAACACGATGACGATCATCATCGCTCCTCTCCACGGGACTCCAGCACCCCGGTCCCGCCGCCGTCACCGATCAGGGCGATCAGCTCTTACCTGGACGGTATGCGCCCCGTTTGAAGGCCTCTGTGTCCCATGACCTGTTTCAGGAGAGTCTCTGTCCCCAACCCGTCGGCCCCCGGCCGCCCCGCGCACGATTCAGCGGTTGCCGGTGACCGGCGTTCCCGGACGGTAGCGGTGCAAGGTTCATGGCCGCGGACACGGACCGCGGCCCGATCACAACCGAGGAGGTCCTCTCATGACGAGGAAGATCAGCTTCGACCGGGGTCCCGGGGGTGAACTGGTCGACGTCAGCGACGACGGGAAGACGACCACGTACTCCGACGGGTCGAAGCACGTCCGGCCGGAAGACGGGGCGTCGCCCGAGCGCGTGGAGCCGAACGCCGTCAGCTTCGACCGGGGTCCCGGGGGCGAGCGGGTCCACGTCAGCGACGACAAGAAGACGATCACGTACTCCGACGGGTCGAAGACCATCCGGCCGTAGGCGGTACGCGAAGTCACCCACTGACGCCGTACCGGCCGCACGACAGGCCTGAACGGCGTCCTCAACACAGCATCATCGGGGCCCGGCCACCACCGGGCCCCACCTCCCGCCGAGGTCCCGGACGGCCTGGCCGTCGTCCGGCGCGGTGCCGAAGCGGCAGAAGGCGGACCAGGCGGCTTTTCAGGGGTTTCGTCGCCGGGCACCGGAGTGCGGTGCGGCACCAGAACGGCCTGCGATCATGGTCTTATGTCGAGGGGACGTTCGCGCCGCTATCGCCCGGTCCATGTCGCGTGCGTCATCATCGCTTCCGTCACGGGTCTGCTTTCAGTCGTCTGGATCGGCGGCACGATAGCCGCGTGGGCAGGACAGGCGGGCAAGGCGCGAGCGACCGCGCAGATACTGGAAGTCGGCGGTAACCGCTCCTCCGGCCACCTAGTCGTCGAGTTCCCGACGGCCGACGGCAGGAGGGTGAAGGCTGAGGAGAGCCGGCGCGACTGGCCTGGAAGCGCCGGGCAAGGAACCCAGGTAGAGGTCGCGTACGACCCCGAGAACCCGGCTGACGTTCAGCCGTTCCAGGACCTGGGAAAGTCGTTGGTCGCGTCGGCGGTGTTCACGCTCGCCGCGGTCGCCTCAGGCGCCGGCGCCTACCGCACTCGTGCCCGCCCATCCGCCGCAGCGTAGAGCCACGGTCGTGCCCTGATGGGAGGACCCGGGGGCGGACGAGTCGGCCTGTAAGCCGGGTTCTGTGTCCGCCGTCCCTTGCGGGGCGGCGGGTGACGGCCATCCATCTCGGGCCGCCGTTGCCGGCGGTCTCCAGCGGTCTACCCGCAGGCTCGGGCGGGCCGCCCTCAGGCACCTGCGCGGGGCCTCTTGCGGGGCCCCTTCTTGACCTTGCTCCGGGTGGGGTTTACCTAGCCGCCCACGTCACCGTGGGCGCTGGTGAGCTCTTACCTCACCGTTTCACCCTTACCACCGGCGGACCGGTGGCGGTCTGCTTTCTGTGGCACTGTCCCGCGGGTCACCCCGGGTCGGCGTTACCGACCACCCTGCCCTGTGGAGCCCGGACTTTCCTCGACGGGGATCGCTCCCCGACGCGGCCGTCCGGCCGGCTCGTCCGCCGTGGTTCAAGGTTAGCGGCTCCGTGTGCCGCACACGTACCCGTCGCCGGTCAGGCGGGGAGGTGGTGGGTGTCGTTGAAGACGCGCAGGGTCGCCGGGCCGTCGGCGTACCAGTCGACGGACGTCAGCGCCGCCACGTCGAGGTGCATCCGGTACAGGGACGACATGGGCGCGCCCAGGGCGTCCTTGACGAGGAGCTTGATCGGCGTGACGTGCGAGACCACCAGGACCGTCTGCTCGCGGTAGCGGACCTTCAGCTTGTCCAGGGCCGTGCGGACGCGGCGGGACACCTGGGCGAAGCTCTCTCCGCCGGGCGGAGCGGCGTCGGGGTCGGCCAGCCACGCCTTCAGCTCGGCCGGCCAGCCCTTGCCCGCCTCGGCGAACGTGAGCCCGTCCCAGTCGCCGAAGTCGGTCTCCCGGAAGCCGTCCTCGACCCGGACGTCCAGGCCGGTGACGGCGGCGACCTCCGCGGCGGTGTCGCGGCAGCGGGACAGCGGCGAGGTGACGATCGCGTCGATCCCCCGGTCCTTGAGGGCGAGGGCGGCCGCGCGGGCCTGGGCGAGGCCGTGCGGGGTGAGGGGGACGTCGCCGATCCCGGCGAAGCGCTTCTCGACCGACAGGGGCGTCTCGCCGTGCCGCAGCAGCAGCGTGGTCGTCGGGATGGACGAGGCGGGCCGGGGAAGCGGCTCGGAGTCCTCCGGCGCCTCCTCGACCTTGCGCGTCCAGTGCTCGCCGCGGGCGGCGGCGTCCATGGCCTCGTTGGCGAGCCGGTCGGCGTGCGCGTTGCGGTTGCGCGGGATCCAGGTGTAGGACACCGCCCCCAGCGAGGCGGCGAGCTCGCGGGCCTCCAGCGCCAGCGGCACCATGTCCGGGTGCTTGATCTTCCAGCGGCCCGACATCTGCTCCACGACGAGCTTGGAGTCCATCCGGACCTCGACGCGGGCGGACGGGTCGATCCCGGCGGCCGCCGCGAGCCCGGCGATCAGGCCCCGGTACTCGGCGACGTTGTTGGTGGCGTGCCCGATCGACTCGGCGACCTCCGCGAGCACCTCGCCGGTCAGCGCGTCGCGGACGAGCGCCCCGTACCCGGCGGGCCCGGGGTTGCCGCGCGACCCGCCGTCCGCCTCGACGACCAGCTTCCGGCCGGCGCTCACAGACCCGACTCGGGCGTCCGGACGAGGATGCGGCGGCACTCCTCGCAGCGGATGACCTCGTCCTCGGCGGCGGCCCGGATGCGGTTCAGGTCGACCGTGTTCAGCGCGAGGTGGCAGCCCTGGCAGGCGCCGCGGTACAGCTTGGCCGCGCCGACGCCGCCGAACTGGCCGCGCAGCTTCTCGTAGAGGCCGAGCAGGTCGTCCGGGACGTCCTTGGCGACGGCGGTGCGCGCGGCGCTCGACGCCCCGGCCTCGTCGTCGATCTCGCGCTGGGCGGCGTCGCGGCGCTCGGTGAGCCCGGCCAGCTCCTCCTGCGCGCCGGAGCGCTCGGCGTTCAGCGCGGCGACCCGGCCCTCGGCCTCCTCGGTCCGCTCCATGATCTCCAGCACGACCTCCTCCAGGTCGGACTGGCGGCGGTGCAGCGACTCGATCTCGGTCTGCAGGCTGCTGAGGTCCTTGGCCGAGGTCACCTGCCCCGAGTCGAGCCGCTTCTGGTCGCGGTCGGCGCGGGTGCGGACCTGGTCGACGTCCTGCTCGGCCTTCTTCTGCTCCCGCCTCAGGTCGCCGACCTCCGTCTCGGCCGCCACGATCGCGTCGCGCAGCTCGGTCAGCCGGCCCTCCAGCCGCTCGATCTCCGCCAGCTCCGGCAGCGTGCGGCGGCGGTGCGCCAGCCGGTCGAGAGAGCTGTCGAGGTCCTGCAGGTCGATCAGGCGAAGCTGGGCTTGCGGTGCGGCTTTCACTTTGCTCCTTCGTCGTGAAGGGTCCACGCGTCGGTGATGAGCGTGGACACCCGGGTCTCCAACTTGCCCGCTTCTGGGGACGACCCGGCCAGGCGCCGCTGGGCGTCGGCGAGCCAGGGCCACTCGGTCGCCCAGTGCGCGGCGTCCACCAGGGCCGGACCGCCCTCCTCGGCGAACTCCGACGCGGGGTGATGCCGCAGGTCGGCGGTGAGGTAGACGTCGACGCCGGCCGCCCGGGCGGTGCCGAGCAGGGAGTCGCCGGCGCCGCCGCAGACGGCGACGGTGCGGACGGGGCGGTCCGGGTCGCCGGCCGCCCGGACGCCCCAGGCGGTGGACGGCAGCCCGGCCGCGGCGCGCCGGGTGAACTCCCGGAGCGCGACCGGCTCGTCCAGCTCCCCGATCCGGCCGAGGCCGCGGCGCGGGTCGTCGTCGGCGGGGACCATCGGGCGCAGCTCGCCGGTGAGTCCGACGGCCCGCGCCAGCGCGTCCGACACGCCCGGGACGGCCCGGTCGGCGTTGGTGTGCGCGGTGTGCAGCGCGATCCCGTTAGTGATCATGCGGTGGAGGAGCCGGCCCTTGGGCGTGGTGGCGGCGACCGAGTGCACCCCGCGCAGCAGCAGCGGGTGGTGCGTGACCACGAGGTCGGCCCCCCATGCCAGCGCCTCGTCGATCACGGCGGCGACGGGGTCGACGGCGAACAGCACCCGTCCCACCTCCTGGCCGGGGTCGCCGCAGACGAGGCCGACGGCGTCCCAGGACTCCGCCCATGCGGGTGGGTAGAGCTCCTCCAAAGCGGAGATGACATGGGATAGGCGCACGTCCCGCAGGCTACCGCGCCCGGGCGCTCCCAACGAGCCACCGAGCGTCACCCCGAGACGCCAAGGTCTGTAACGATATGGGACGGACAGTGCACGACCGAGGGAGGAACGCCATGTCGGCCGCCGGCGCCGCCGCGGAACCGGAGCCCATCCAGCCCATCCGACCCGTCGAACCGAAGGCGGAACGTCCGTACATGCCGGGTTACGGCATCCAGGGACCGCACGAGGGAAGCGGCCTGCTGCCGTGGTCCTGGGCCGTGGAGCGGCTGCGGGCCGCCCGGAACTTCTGGGTATGCACGGTGCGGCCGGACGGACGTCCGCACTCCATGCCGGTCTGGGGCGCCTGGTCGGGAGAGGCGCTGCTGTTCAGCAGCGCGGTGCCGTCCCGCAAGATGGTGAACCTGCGGGCGAACCCCCAGGTGGTGGTCACCACCGAGGAGGCCGAGAACCCCGTGGTCATCGAGGGGCGCGCCGAGATCGTCACCGAACTGCGGGATCTACAGCGGTTCATCGACCTGGTCAACTCCAAGTACGCCACGCGCTATCGTGTCGACTTCCTGGACCCGGAGGTGAACGCCACCGTCGCGGTGCGGCCACAGTCGGTGTTCGGGCTCCGCCAGGGAGATTTCACCGGTTCTCCCACCCGGTGGTCGTTTGTAACCTGAATGTCCGCTGGGATCATTCTGGAGACTCATCGCGTTGGAGAGTGTGTGAAGCCACCCTTTCGCCGCCGCAAGCGCGTCAAGGGCCGTCCGATGGGCAACCGCCCGGAGGCGGCCGAGCCGGAGACCATCGAATGGCCCCGCGAGGGGACGGGCAAGTCGTCCCTGATGGGGGCCATCAGGGGCGACGGCGAGACCGGCGCCGGCTTCGGCGGGGGCATGTTCGAGGACCTCGCCTCCGCCTTCGAGGGCTCCAAGAAGGTCAAGCAGGAGGAGCTGGAGCGGGAGAAGGTGCTCCGCCAGGACGACCACGAGCAGACCGGATCCGGCAACGTCCGCGACGACCTGGAGTCCGGCAAGATCCGGATCCGGCGCACCCCGCCCCCCGCATGATCACATTGAACCGCTCTCGAACATAGGTTCGAATCGGGGTTATCCTGCCCTCGTGAGCACCTACGTTCCGCCCGGCTGGCCCTCGCAGGTGCATCCGCCGGGCACCGACCGCTTCGTGGACACGGCGCTCGCCTGGCTGCTGGAACTCGTCCCGCCCGAGTACCGGCGCTACGGCGTCCTGCGCCGCTACCCCATCGCCCTCGCCCGCATGGCCCGCCACCACGTCCACGCGTCCGTGGAGGCGGCCCGGGAGGGCTTCCGCACCGCTCGCGTCGACCTCGGCGACGTCGTCCCCCCGCACGGCGTCGAGTCCGTCCTGGACGCCTACCGCCGCGAGGGCGCCCGCCTCGTCTCCCTCCTCCAGGGGATCGAGCTCGTCGAGACGGCCCTGCGCGGCCTCGCCGAGCCGGACGATCCCGCCCATCGCCGCCCCTTCACCCCCAAGCTGTGACCGCCGTGTTGACGCTGTGTCGCGCCGTGCGCAAGCCTTGATCTGTTCCTTACGGGAGGCGGGGTTCCGGTGAGCGCACCACCTGGGTGGTACCCAGATCCGGAGTTGATGGGTCGCGAACGCTACTGGGACGGTCAGACCTGGACCGGCGAATCGCGCCGCTACGACTCCCGCGCACGCCGCCGCGCCAACCTGAGCGCCGAACCCCCGCCCGCCCCCGCCCCGCGCCCGCAACGCCCCACCCCCGCACCCCGGCCGGCGCCTGAGCCGCCTTCCCCTGCGGCCACCGAGCCTGAAGCACCGTCCCCGCACCCCGCGCCACCGCCGCTTTCAGGGTCCGAACCGCAACACTCCACGGGCGCGCCTCCACTCCGCCCCCCGTCCGACGCCACCCCGGCACCCGCGCCACCGCCCGGGTCACCACAAGCACCGCACACGCCGCTTTCAGGCCCTGGAGTGCCGCAGCACGCGGCCCCGCCCCCTGTTGTCGAGACGCCCCCTGTTGCCGAGACGCCGCCTGCTTCACAGTCGCCCTTCCAAGAGGCTCGGCCCAACCCCCTCACGCCTCCCCCGCCGAGCCTCGGCGCGTCCCCCACACCGCAGCGCCCCCCTTCGCCGCCCCAGCAGCGGCCCGCAGCCGCTCCTTCACCCCCGCCCCGGCCCGCCGCGCCTCCGCCGCCCTCGCCGCCCTCGCCGCCCTCGCCGGAAGCTTCACCGGAGACAGAGGCTCGCACGCCGTCCGCCCCGGCCGGGCCGCAGGACCCGCCGCCGCGCCTTACGACGCCTTCGCGCCCGTCCGCAAACGCGCAGCCTCCCTCGGCGGAAGCTCCGCCGAGAACATCGACGACTCCGCCACCGAGCCTCGGCGAGCCCCCCGCGCCCTCCGCTCCACCCCCGCCGCGCACCTCACCGCCCGGCCCGACACCACCGCGCCCCACGACACCACCGCGCCCCACGACACCACCGCGCCCCACGACGCTTACACGCCCGCACGCACCCGTCCCGCCGCCCCCGGCGGAAACTCCGCCGCCGGGTCTCGGTGAGGGCCGTGCGGCGCCTTCTCCGCGGGTGCCGCCCTCGGCGGGGGCTCGGGCAGCGCGGCCGCATGGGGCGTCCTCGGGTGCGGAGTCAGGGCGGGGGGCGGGCTCGTGGCCCGTGCCTCCGCAGGCGCGGTTCGAATCGTCTGCGCCTCCCCCGCGGCTTGGAGGGGCTCCTTCGGCGCGGCCTGCGCAGCCGCCGCCCTTGCAGGAGGCTCGGATGGAGTCGTCGGCGCCGCCGGCGCCGGGGCTGCGGAAGCCTCATGCTCCGCGGCCTCCGGCGCCGCGGGCCGCCGGGCCGGTGCGTCGGCGGGCGGCGGAGGCGCCGCGGCAGGCGGAGGAGCCTGGGCCGCGTTATCTTCCGCCAGGGCAACCGCAGGGCACGCCGTCCGGGCGGGCCAGGGTCGCGATCGGCCTCGTCGTGCTGGTCGAAGGGGGCGTGGTCGCCGCCGTCGCGTTCGGGGCGGCGTCCGTCTGGCCCTTCTGGGGCGCCGTCTCGGTGTTCGCCGTGTGGGCGCTCCTGCTGCTGGCGCCCCTCAGCGCCCCGCGCTCGTACGGCTACCGGGAGCCGGACGGCGAGGAGCGCGCGCGGCTGGAGCACGCGTGGCGCTACGTGCAGCAGCACGCCGGTGTCAGCGGCTACCGGCTCGTGGTCGTGGAGTCGGACGGGTTGAACGCGTGCAGGCCGTCAGCGCGCACGGTGGCGGTCACGTCGCAGTCGGCCCGATCGCTGGCGCCCGGGCACCTCGCCGCCGTCCTCGCCCATGAGCTGGGGCACCTCCAGGGGTGGCGGGCGGTGCCGGCGTTCGTCCACGCGCAGGTGACGCTGCCGAACCGGACGCTGCAGTGGGCGCTGCGGACGGCGTGGTCGCCGATCGGCCCGATGTGGAAGCGGGCCGTCGAGTGGCACCGGCCGATCGGGTTCCTCGGGGTGTTCCTGCTCGCCGCCGTCGCCCTGGCGGTGACGGCGCTGGTGGCGGTGCCGGCCGCGCTCGCCTACGCCGCCTCGCTGGGCGCGCGGCTGCTGGGCGCCGGGGGCGAGGCGCGGGCGGACGCGGCGGCGGTGGGCATGGGGTTCGGCGCGGACCTGGTCGCGGCCGTGGAGCATCGCATCGAGCACCAGCCCGACGGGCTGCCACTGCCCCTCGTCCGGCGGGCGCAGGCGCTGCGCCGCCGGCTCGGCTGAGCCGGTCAGGTCCGCCCGCCGAACAGCGGCGGCGGGCCCTGGCGGGGGTCGTCGGGCGGCCGCGGGCCGGTCTGCTGGCCGGGCGGCGGGCCCGGCCGGGTCGACAGGGGCGCCCGCGGCGGGGGCGGCGCTGTCGGGGCGGCCCATTGCGGGGCGGACGGCGCGCCCCACTGCTGGGGCTGGGGCTGGGGCTGGGGCTGGGGCGACGGGCCGGGCGAGGCCAGCGCCGGGCCGGGGGCGGGGAGCGCCTGCTGCGGGGGCGGCGGGTCCGGGAGGGGGCCGGTGGTGACGCGGTCCAGCGTGATGATGGCCGGGTCGCACTCGACGGGCGTGATCGTACGGCCGCCGCCGGGCGCCGACTCGACCAGCAGCAGCGCGTGGTCGGGCAGGTGCTGGAGGGTGACGGGTTCGACCACGTACTCGTACACGCGCTGCGTGGTGTCGGCGTCGCTCCAGTTGGTGCCCTCCGCGTAGGAGTAGGCGGCCGACCAGTTCCGCGACGTGGACGTGGAGGTGCCCTCGGTGTCGCTGGTGCTGGTGGAGCCGCCCCGGTTGCTGCCGCGCTGGTGCGACGTCGAGCGATCGGGGAAGAGCCCGAACATCTCGCCGCCCGAGTAGGTGGTGCCGGACGAGCGGGACGTCCCCCAGTTGCGGGACGTCCCGGTGGTGCGGCTGGTGCTGTAGGTCTCGGAGTCGCCCGTGCCCTCGGTCTCGGTGGTGGTGTGGGACTCGTTCCCGCCGACGTTCTTGGTGATCTGCGACAGGACGAAGCGGTGGTCGCGACCGATGAAGTCGGCGGCGCGGGCCGCGTCCTCGTGGTTGCCGAGCCGCATGAACGCGACGGCGCCGCCGCCGATCATCTCCGCGGAGGTCTCCCGCAGGCGCCGGAACAACAGGGTCAGCGGGACGCCGCGCCGCTCGCAGGCGTCCGAGAGGCGTTCGAGGTGGCGGCGGGCCAGCTCGTCCGCGCCGGCGACGACGAGGGCGGGCGTGGAGGCCTGCGACGCGGTGATGCGGTGCGTCACCCACTGGACGATGAGGTCGGTCAGCAGCTCGGAGCGGACGTTGCGGGCCTGGCTGTCGAGCGCGACGCAGGTCAGGTAGCCGGCGCCCTCCCTGTCGGCGGGCGCCGTCCCGAGGTCTTCCAGCGGATGGATGTAGGACTCGATCCGCGACAGGTTCGCGTGGGCCTGCCGCCGGTACTCCACGGTGAACAGCTCGTTCGCGATGTGGCGCCGCTCGTCGCGGGTCAGCGCGTCGCCGTCGTCGGGCTCGCCCATCAGGGCGCGCAGGGCCGCCGCGATCCGGCCGAGCGTGACGTCGTCGCCGAGCGCGCCGCAGACCTTGGTCAGGATGCGGTCGTCCATGCTGCGGTCGGCGCGCGCGGCGTCGGGCGTGCCGCCGTGCATGGACTCGACGATCGCGTCCACCAGGTCGCGGGGCGTCATGTCGGCGAGCAGGCCGGAGGAGGCCTGGCGGCTGGGCAGCAGCTGCGCGTCCACGCCCATCCACGCGGCCTGCGCGAGCTCGACCAGTTCGCGGCTGACGACCTCGCGGGACAGGTCGAGCACGAGCAGCGGCTGGACGGCGAGGGTGGACGTCCCGTAGGTGGTGAGCAGCGCCTCCCACGCCCAGAGCGTCCCGCCGAAGACGTCCAGGCGGCGGCCGGGCCGCCGGGCCGCGCCCCATTCGGGCAGGTCGTGCAGCCGCGCGCGCTCCGCGGCGTCGTGTGCCTGCTTGCGCGCGTGCCACTGCCGCGCCTGGTCCTGGTAGCCGCCGATGATCTGCTGCTGGGCCAGGTCGTGGGCCTTCCGGGCGCTCTGCCGCTGCCGCACGGCCCACCAGGTCAGCGCCGCGCCGGGGGCGAGGACGACGGCGGCCAGCAGGAGCGAGCCGATCGAGACGGACCCGGAGCCGCCCGCCGAGCAGGCGGCGAAGAGCACGAGGACCATCGCGATCGTCGCGCTCACGGGGAGCGTCCGGCTCAGCCTGCGCTGCGCGAGCTGCTCGGTCTGGAGGACCCGGCGCGCCAGGTAGTCCGGCAGCGCCTGCTGCTGGGGCGGCGCTTCCGGGAAGGGGCGCAGGAACCACCAGCGGTCGCGGAACACCCAGCCGAGACGGGGATCGGGGGTGAAGAGCCGTTCGCGGCGCGACAGCAATCCCCCATGGTCGACCGCCCTCACGATCCGAACCCCCGTCCCGCCCCGCTCGATATGCCGCAAATAACCCAAGCAGATTGACATGTGACTTGTCAGGCCCCTGATCGGGAATCGGCCTTCCCAACGGGGTCCTTGCTCAATAGCCTGACTGCTCATGACCTTGGACCGAGGCGAGATCGCGAAAATGTCCGGCCCGGCCCGCCGGCGCGGCTGACCATGTGGGACGTCGTGCGCGGGCTCGCGGTGTGCCGGCTGACGGAGGTCCCCCGCCCCGACGAGTCCGACGGCCGGGACGAGTGGCGCGACCAGCGGCTCGCGGCGCTGGTCTCGGCGTACCACGCGGGCAAGGAGCCGGTGCTCGTCGGCTGGCGGCGCGCGGAGGCGTTCGGCCCCACGGAGGTCTTCGTCGGCGGGGACGGCCTCGTCGCCGACCTCGACGGGCGCGCGGCGACCCTGAGCCTTCCCGCGGGCGGGCGCGGGACGCTGCTGCCCGAGGGCGTCGGCGAGGACTCGATGCCGCACTGGGTGAGCATCGGCGGCATCTCCGACGGCCTGCTCGTGGAGGATCCCCCGCCGGAGGAGCCCGCGCGGCCGTCCCTGGAGGACGGCCTGCTCGCGGTGTGGACCCAGGCGTTCGCCTGGATGCTCGTCGCCGAGCCCGTCGACCCGGACGAGGCGCGGCGCCTCGCCGACGACCTGGCCGACCGGCAGCAGCGGGCCCGGTCGATGGCGGAGCTGTCGCCGGAGGACTCGGTCGCGGCCCTCCGGATGGAGAAGCGGCACCGCGAGCTGCGCCAGGCCGCCACGTCGGGTCTCTGGCGGGTGCACCTGGCGGCCGGGGCGGCGACGCCCCGGGCCGCCGCGCGGGTCGCGGCGCTCGTGTGCGCGTCGGCGGACCTCGGCCGCCTGCCGTACGCGCTGGTCCCCGGCGCGGCGGGGCCGTTCGAGGCGAGCACGCAGCTCGTCGCGGCGCTGGCCCGTCCGCCCGTCCGCGAGGTCGCCGGGGTGCGGTTCGTGATGCGGCCGGAGTTCGACGTCACGCCCGAATCGCCCGGCGGCGGGGTCGCGCTGGGACGGGTCCTCGACCGCAACCGCCGCGACGTGGGCCCGATCTCGCTGCCGCTGTCCAGCCTGAACCGGCACACGTTCGTGTGCGGCGCGACCGGCGCCGGGAAGTCGCAGACCGTCCGGTCGCTGCTCGCGGCCGCGTCGGGCGCGGGGCTGCCGTGGCTGGTGGTGGAGCCCGCGAAGGCGGAGTACCGGCTGATGGCGGCGCGGCTCCCGGACGCGGAGGTCGTCACGGTCCGCCCGGGGGACGCCGAGGCGATCGCGGCCGGGATCAACCCGCTCGAACCGGCGACCGGACCGGACGGGCGGCCGTTCCCGCTGCAGACCCACGCCGACCTCGTCCGGGCCCTGTTCCTCGCGGCGTTCGAGGCCGACGAGCCGTTCCCGCAGGTGCTCGCGGCGGCGCTGACCCGCTGCTACGAGCGGCTCGGCTGGGACCTCGCGCTCGGCGAGCCGACCGTGCCGGGCACCGCGCCGCGCTACCCGACGCTGGCCGACCTCCAGGCCACGGCCGAGCAGGTCGTCGACGAGATCGGCTACGGCCAGGAGATCACCGACAACGTGCGCGGCTTCATCCGGGTCCGGCTGTCCAGCCTGCGGCTCGGCACCACCGGGCGGTTCTTCGAGGGCGGCCACCCCATCGACTTCGACGCGCTGCTCGCCCGCAACGTCGTCCTGGAGATCGAGGACGTCGGGGACGACCGCGACAAGGCGTTCCTGATGGGCACCGTCCTGGTCCGGCTGGTCGAGCACCTGCGGCTGCGGCAGCGGCAGGGCGCGCCGCCCGGGCTGCGGCACCTCAGCGTGTTCGAGGAGGCGCACCGGCTGCTGCGCCGCAGCGAGCAGGCCGGTCCCGCGTCCCACGCGGTGGAGACGTTCGCGAGCCTGCTGGCGGAGATCCGCGCGTACGGGGAGGGGCTGATCGTGGCGGAGCAGATCCCGTCCAAGCTCGTCCCGGACGTCATCAAGAACACCGCCGTCAAGATCGTTCACCGGCTGCCCGCGAAGGACGACCGGGACGCGGTCGGCGCCACGATGAACATCACCGAGGGGCAGTCGCAGTTCCTCGTCACGCTCACGCCGGGCGAGGGCGCGGTGTTCACCGACGGCATGGACTACCCGCACCTGGTCCGGATGCCGGACGGCTCGCGCCTGGAGGAGGCCGCGCCGCCCACGGCCTCGCCCCGCGCGCTCGTGACCCCCCGCAGCGGGACGTGCGGGCCGGACTGCCACGACTCCCCCTGCACGCTGCGGGACATGCGCACGGCCCAGCGGGTCCTGTCCGACCGTCCCGAGCTGGTGGTGTGGGCGGAGCTCGCCGCCGCCGCCCACCTGACCGGCTGGGGCTCCCCCCGCCCCTCCCCCTCCGTCCTGGACGGGCTGCCGCCCCGTGCCCGCGACTGCGCCGTCTCGCACGCGGTGGACGCGGCCGTCGCGTCCCGCGCCGCCCCCGCCGGTGTGGCCGGCCATCTGGCCGCGCTCCTGCGAGGAAGCGCGTGCGCCGCCGACGAGGTGGAGTTCTTCGCCGCCCCGTACCGCTGGTGCCTCCTGCTGGAGGAGCTCGGGGAGGCGCGGCGAGCGGCTCCCGACGGCGGGCGCCATCCGCGGAGCGGGGAGTGGGAGAGCCGCTACGGGCGTGCGATCCCCGGTGACACGCTCGCCGCGCAGTTCCGCGCCGTCAGCGCCTGGTGGGACCGCGACCAGCGCGACGTCGCCGCCCGCGATCTCGCGCTGTGGGGCTCCTCTCACGGGCTGGAGACCGCGGTGGGCGCTCAGCGCACCGACCCCGACTGGCCCGACCGCCTCCGCGAGGCGGCGTCCCCCCTCGGCAACCTCGGCGGCCTCCTCGACTCCTTCGTCGCCGCCGGCTAGGCCGCCCCCGCCCTACCTGCCCGCCCTCCGCGCGTCGACCTCGATCTCGATCTTCATGCGGGGGTCGGCGAGCCCGCACACCTGCATGGTCGCGGCCGGCCGCACCTCGCCGAAGCGGCGCCGCAGGACGGGCCAGCAGGGCTCGAAGTCGGCGCGCTCGGGCAGCAGGTACCGGACGCGCACCACGTCGGCGAACGTGCAGTCCGCCTCCGCGAGCGCGGCCTCGATGTTGCGCAGGCACTGCTCGGCCTGCTCGACCACGTCGTCGGAGATGGTCATGGTGGCGTAGTCGAACCCGGTCGTGCCCGAGACGTGGACCCGGTCGCCGTCCACCACTGCGCGGGCGTACCCGATCCGTTCCTCGAAGGTCGAACCGCTGAGGATCGCGCGTCGTTCCGTCATGGCCGCAAGTATGGAGCGCTCCGGGATCCCGGCCGCCCGCGGGGTCAGGCCAGTTTCTCCAGGCGGTCGGCGGCCTCGGCGGCGCCTCCCGCCGCGGCGAAGGAGTCGCGGACGCGCCCGGCGGCGGCGCGGTGCGGCCCGTCGGCCAGGACGGTCGCGAGGGCGGCCCGCAGCCCGTCCGGACGGACGGCGTCGAACGGGACCGCCGTCCCCGCGCCCGCCTTCTCCAGCAGCCCCGCGATGATCGGCTGGTCGTCGCGGACCGGCGCGGCCACGAGCGGGAGGCCGTGGGCCAGCGACTCGCACACGGCGCCGTAGCCGCCGTCGCAGACGACCGCCGACATCCGTTCGAGGAGCTTGGGCCGGGGAACCTGGTCGCGGACGATGACGTTCGGCGGCACGTCCCCCACCAGGGCGGCCGGCGCCGCGAAGACCGCCTGGACGTCCAGCTCGCGGACGGCCTCGGCGGCGGCCTGGAAGAACCGCTCGCGTGACAGGTCGTCGGCGGTGTCGAGCGAGACGAGCACGGCGGGCCGGCCGTCCAGCCGGTCCCACGGGAACGCGCTCGGCGCCGGACGGCCGAGGACGGGCCCCACGAAGGCGAAGTGGTCGGGGAAGAAGGAGATGTCGCCGAGCAGCGCGCCGGTGGCGAAGACCAGCACGAGGTGGTCGGAGAAGCGCAGGTCGAGCAGGTCGTCGATGCCGTGGTCGAGCTGGAACCCGCCGATCCGCTCGCGCACCCGCCGCTCGTCCTCCGGCCGGTCGGCGAGCGGGCGGGTGAACTCGGCGGGCGTCGCCGCGGCCGTGGCCCAGGGGATCTCGCGGCGGCGGGCCGCGACGGGCGCGGCGAGGACGAGCTGGTCGCCGACCACCGCGTGCGGGCGGAACCGGTCGACCGCCGTCTCGACGCCGGGCAGCATCGCGTGGCCGAGGGGGACGAGGAACTCCTCCCAGAAGCGCGGGTCGGCGGGACCGCGCCCCCGGATCCGGTCGTCGCACAGGCGCGCCGCGTCGCCGTCGTCGAGGGCGCTGAAGATCCGCGAGCGGGGGCGCAGCCGGGGTTCGAGGGACGGGCGGTGGCCCGTCCAGGCGATCTTGTGGCCGCGGCGGGCGAGCTCGGCGGCGACCGCGGCGACCGCGGCGACGTGCCCCGCGAGCGGCGGGACCGCGAACAGGAAGCGGCGCGGCGAGGTGCACGCCCGCGCGACCCCGGGATCGCCCAGCAGGGACGGCACCCGGACACGGCGGGCGCTCACCGGGCGGCTCCCGCCGGTGTCCGGGGCTGGTCGACGTCGTTCATACTCGGCTCTCCTCCATGTCCGTCGCGCCGGACGCGGCCGTCCAGGCCACGACGTGTCCTTCGACTTCGCGGGTCTCCACCGTGGTGACCGTGCCGCCCGCCGCGATCAGGAGCCGTTCGGCGTCGGCGACGGTCACGACCAGTTCGGGGCGGTCGGTTCCGGTGCCCGTGCCCCGCAGCACCGCCTGGAGCACCGCCTGCTTGGCCGCGCGGATCCGCGCGCCCTCCCCGTTCGGGGCGAGCCCGATGCCGGCCGGTTCGCGGCCGGGCCTGACCAGGGCCACGCCCAGGTCGGCGTCCGCGGCGATCGCGAGCGTGAGCGGCTCCTCGAACGGCCCCGTCACGTCCGGGCCGTCCCGGACGGTGAGCTCGGCGGGGAACAGCGGCCCGTGGCCCTCGCGCCACAGGTGGTGGCGGACGGCGTCCTTGGCGGCGATCCGTCCGAGCAGCCACGGCCCCTGCGCGAACGGAGGAAGGGCCTCGTACTCGGCGCGCTCGGAGGCGCAGAGGTACTGGCGCATCAGCAGGTCGCGGGACGCGGTGCCGTCCCACCGCTTGCGGGCCAGGCACCAGCGGCCGGGTTGCGGCTCCCCCGTTCCGGACACCTCGGGGGTGAACTTCATCCGCCAGAGCGCCTCGTCGGTGTAGAAGCGGTGGGTCGTCCATCCGTCGACGCGCCCCCACACCCTCCCGCTCTCCGTGACCATCTCCGCCGAGCAGCGCATGGTGGTGTCGGTGAGGGACTGGTTCCAGATGGTCGTGTCCAGGTTCTCCCCCGGGGACGGGGTGGGCCCGTAGAGGGCGACCCGCTCGATCCCCACCGGGAAGACGGTCTGGTTGGTGTCGCCGTACACCTGGATCCAGTGGGCGCAGAGCTGCCCTGCGCCGTCCATGAGCGCGCCCGGCGTGGGCAGCGAGGTCAGGACGGCTCGGACACCGTCCTCCGCGAGCGCCGTGATCTCGGTGACGCCGCGGAAGAGGGGGCCGTGGTGCATCCAGCGCTCCTCGTAGAGCCGCTCGGCGGTGACGATGGGCGGCCCCTCGATGCTCAGCGGCGTGCGGTCCGGCAGGGGCGGCGCCGGGTAGCGCTCGGCGAGCAGGACCGTCCCGTCGGCGTGGCCGTTGACGACGACCTTCACCTTGCGGGGCCGCCCCGCCGACTCGATGAGGTAGGCGCGGATGTCGGCGGCCGTCGGCGGGGCCGCGACGAGCCAGCGGACCGCGCGGACGTTCTCGTACCCGACGACCACCAGGTCGGGCAGGAGCTCGCGCGCCGTGTCGGCCATGACCTCCAGGAGCCCCGCCAGCGGGACGACCGGGAACCGGTCGGCCATGTCCGGCCAGTCGGGGGGCTGCGGGACGAGGCAGTGATCGCGCAGCCACGGCATCGACTCGACCGAGAAGACGCGGGAGACGTTCAGTTCGGCGGCCACCGGCGAGACGTCCTCGCCCGGGACGGGCGGGGGCGGGGGCCCGCCCCCGAGCGCCTCCAGGACCGACTGCGCCCCGCTCGCGGCGTCGTCGAGCAGGGCCTCCAGCTCGGCCAGCACGGGGTCGTCCGCGGGCAGCGGCGGGACCCCGCGGCCGAGCCGGACGGGCTCCACGGCCCCGTCCAGGCTGACCAGCGGCGTCCCGAGGTCCAGGCGCATGCCCGTCGTCGAGGGCGGGGACGGCGAGGACGCGCCGTAGCCCTCGGTCCACAGCGCGGCGACGACGCGGCGGAGCTGGGCCATCCCGTCGCGCTTCGGCACGTTCACGGCCAGGGCGAGGTGCTCGCGGCCGCCGAGGCGGTCGGCGACGAACTCGGTGAGGCCGCCCGGCCCGACCTGGACGAACGCCCGCACGTGCGCCGCGCCGTACAGCTCCTCGACCAGGTCCCCGAACCGGACGGGTTCGAGCAGGTGGCGCGCGACCAGCTCGCGGACCTCGGCGGGGCGGCGCGGGAACGGCGCGACCGCGGTCGCCGACCACAGCGGGACGCGGGGCTCGCGGATGTCCAGCGCCTCGAACGAGCGCCGCAGCGGCTTCTCGTACGCCTCGGCGAGCGGGGTGTGGAAACCCCACCGGAACGGCAGCTCCCGGCCGAGCACCCCTTCGGAGGCGAGCCGCCCCAGGACCTCGCGGACCTCCCGGGCCGGGCCGCACACCACCGACTGGTGCGGGCAGTTGTCGTGGCTGACGACGACGCCGGACCGCGCGCCCACGGCCTCCCGCACCCGGGCCGCGCCGCAGCCGAGCGCCGCGTAGACGGCGTCGGGGACGTCCAGGGCCTCGCCGTCGAGCGCGGCGAGGAGCGCCTCGACCTCGTCCGCGTCGCACACGCCGGCGGCGGTCATCGCCGTCCACTCGCCGAGGCTGTGGCCCGCGACGACGTCGGGCTCGACACCGAGCCGGCCGAGCGCCGCGGTCAGCAGGCGGCCGGCGCGCAGCACGTCGGCGGCGTGCCCGGCCAAATCCGTGCGGCCGGTCAGCGCGGGCGCCGGCATGCCGAAATGCGCGGCGACGTCGTCCACGCGCGGGTCGAAGGCGGCCTCGAACCCGGGGTACAGGAACGCCAGCCGCCCGCCGCCCGCGAGGAGGGGGCGGGGCGCGAACCACACGTCGCTGCGTCCCCGCCAGGCCGTCCCGCGCTGGACGAGGGCGCGCGCCAGGTCGAGCCTGCGCGGCGTCGGGCCGACGATGGCGAGACGGCACGGAAGGTCGGGGACGTCGTCGCGGGCCCTGGCGAGGAGCTCCTCGTCGGGGGCGGCCAGGGCCTCGGACAGTTCCTCGGGCGTGCGGGCGGCCAGGCGCAGGACGCCCTCGTCCGACGGCGGCGCGTCGAGCCTGCGCCGCCGCGGCCTGCGGGCGGCGGGCGGCTCCTCCAGGACCACGTGCGCGTTGGCGCCGCCGAACCCGAACGCGTTGACCGCCGCCCTGCGGGGGCCGCCCTCCCGGGCCCACTCCGCGGCCTCCCGGACGAGCCGCAGCCGCCCGCCGTCCAGCGCCGGATGCGGGTCGTCGACGTGCAGCGTCGGCGGCAGGACGCCGTCGCGCAGCGCGAACGCGGCCTTGAGCAGCCCGGCGATCCCGGCGGCCGGCATCGCGTGCCCGATCATCGACTTGACCGTGCCGAGGCCGATCGGCGGGCCGGCGGCGCCGAAGACCCGGCGCAGCGTCGCCAGCTCCGCCTCGTCGCCCGCGGGAGCGCCGGTGCCGTGCGCTTCGATCAGCCCCACCGCGCCGGGTGCGGCCGGGTCCAGGCCCGCGTCCCGCCACGCCCGCTCGACCGCGAGGACCTGCCCGTCCACCATCGGGCTCAGGACGCTCGCGGCGCGCCCGTCGCTGGACGATCCCACGCCCAGGATCACCGCGTGGACGCGGTCCCCGGCCCGCCGCGCGTCCGACAGCCGCTTGAGCAGGACGACGCCCGTCCCCTCCGAGAGGAGCGTCCCGTCGGCGGCGCGGTCGAACGGCCGGATCGTCTCGCTCGGGCTCAGCGCGCGGAGCCGGCTGAAGACGCTCCACACCGTGGCGTGGTGCGCGTGGTGGACGCCGCCCGCGAGCATCGCGTCGGCCTGCCCGCCGCGCAGCGCCCGGACGGCGTGCTCGACCGCGAGCAGCGACGACGCGCACGCCGCGTCGAGCGTGTAGGCGGGGCCGCGCAGATCGAACCGGTCCGCGACGCGGGCCGCGGCGAAGTTCGGCAGCAGCCCGGCCGAGGCGTCGGGATCGTCGGGGCCGAGCCGCTCGCAGAACGCCCGGCGGATCTCCGCCAGGCGCCGCGGCCCGAGTTCGGGCACCAGCTCGCCGAGGATCGCGGCGACCTGGTGGGAGGTCCTGACCCGCTGGTCGACCCGCGCCGCGCCCGGGGTGATGAAGCCGCCGCGCCCGAGGACGACGCCGATCCGGGACCGGTCGGGCAGCCGCTCGGCGCCGCCCGCGTCCGCGATCGCGTCCCCGGCCGCGCGCAGCGCCAGCAGGTGGTCGGGCTCCATGCCCCGCACCGCCGCCGGGACGATCCCGAACCTGGCCGGGTCGACGGTGGCCAGCTCGTCCACGAACCCGCCGCGCCGGCAGTAGAACCGGTCGCTCTCCGGCTCCCGCCCGTACGCGCCCGGGTCGTAGTAGAGCGCGGGGTCCCAGCGGCCGGGCGGCACGTCGCCGATCGCGTCGACGCCGTCGAGGACGTTGCGCCACAGCTCGGCCGCCGAGCCCGCGCCGGGGAACAGCGCCCCGGCGCCGACGATCGCGATCGGCTCCCCCGCCTCGCTCACCGGAGCGTCCCCGTCAGCACGACCCGCGTCTCGTCGCCGTGCGCGATCTCCCTGAGCAGGGCCGCCGCCCCGGCGTCCGGATCGATCGGGCCGACGCCGTGCCGCGCGTGCTCGCGCGCCCGCTCGGGCGGCATCGCGCCGTCGGCCCACGGGCCCCATTCGGCCACGAGCACCCGCCCGCGCAGCCGCCTCCGCCACACGTGCGCGAGCGTGCCGCACGCGTCCCCGGCCGCCGCGCAGCCGGCCTGCCCGCGGTCGCCGTGCTCGCCGGCGAGGCCGCCGAGGACGACGAAGAACCCGAGGCCGGGACGGACCGCCTGGACGAGCGCGGCGGCGCCGTCCACCTTCGTCCGGTACACCCGCGCGAACGACTCGGGCGAGGTGTCGCGGACGAGGCGGTCCCCGGCGAGGCCGGCGCCGTGGACGACGCCGTCCAGCCGCCGGTGGCGCCGGTAGACGTCGTCCAGCACGGCCCGCACGGCGGCCGGCTTCCGCACGTCCGCCGCGTGGTATCGCACGGAGGCGGCGTGGCCGCTCAGGGCGGTGAGGGTCCGGCGTATCTCGCGCTCGGCCAGGAGCCTGCGGACCGTCGCCTCGATCTCGGCGGGCTGCTCCTCGCCGTGCGCCACGAGGGCCCGGCGCAGCCCGGCCTCGTCCTCGGCGCCGGGGAACTCCGGCTCCCCCTCGGGCTCCGGGGTGCGGCCCACCAGCTCGACGTGGCAGCCGCTCGTCCGGGCGAACTCCAGCGCGACCCGGGCGGTGGCGCCCCGCGCGCCCCCGGTCAGCAGGACGACGCCGTCCGGCCCGAGGTCCGGCGCGGCCGCCGCTCCCCCGCCGGGCGGCCCGGCGGGGATCAGGTCCAGGGCGTTGCGGCGGCCGCCCTCGTGCCCGACCACGACCGGCGCGTCGGCGGTCAGCAGCTCGGCCAGGATCCGCTGCGCGATCGCGCGCGGGGTGTCCTTGGTGTCGACGTCCAGCGCGCGGACGAGCATCTCCGGGTACTCCCGGGCGATGGTCCGGGCCAGGCCCGCCAGGCCCGCGCCCGGCCCGGGGTCCCCGACGGCGCCGCCGCCGAACCGGTGCCCGAACGTCCCGCCGGCGCCACTGGCGAAGACGAGCCACCGCAGCCCGCCCGCCAGCGCCTGCCGGACGCCCGCGAACGCCTGGGGCAGCACGGGCGCGGCCCCCGGCCGGAGCGCCGCCAGATGGACGAGCCCGTCGCAGGGCCCGTCCACGTCCGAGGGCACGCGCACCTGCGCGCCGTGCCGCTCCAGCAGGTCGGCCAGTTCGAGCGCGACGCCGCAGGCGTCGTCCACGATCAGGAAGCGCCGGCCCGCGAACCCCGTCCCGGACTCCGGCGGCGCCGGCAGCGCCTCCAGTTCGACGATCCGCGGGATCTGCCGCGACACCCGCGGCGCGGGGCGGCGACCGGACAGGTCCGCGGCCCCCACATGGGCGGACGGCCGCGCCGGAGGCGGCACGCTCATCTCGGGCGGCACGGTCACTTCGGGCAGCACGGTCATCTCGGGCAGCACGGTCATCTCGGGCGCCGCGGGTTCCGGCGCGGCGGGCTCCGGGACGGTGGGGCGCGGCTCAGCGGGCGCGTTCTCCCGGTCGTCGCCGGTGCGGGCGCGGATCACGGCGCCGGCGGCGGCGTGCACGTCCCGCCTGCCATCGGCGGGCGGCCGCTCCTCCGGCGCGTCGTCCGAAGCGTCCTGCGCTCCTTCCCGCGCCGCGTCCTGTGCCGTGTCCCGCGCCGTGTCCTGTACCGCGTCCCGCGCCGTGTCCTGTGCCGCGTTCGGGGCGGGCAGCGTCTCGCCCGGCAGGACGGGGCGGGGCGCGGGGACGGACCGCGCCGCCGCGTCCCGTCCCGCCGGGGCCGCGAGGTGCCGAAGGACCACCTCGCGCTGCGCTGCGATCACCTCGCGGCTCGCGCGCAGGTACTCCAGGACGGCGGCCTCCGAGCCGCCCGGGCCGGGGCCCTCGACGCGCTCGGCGGGCCGGAGCGCGCCCGCCGGGTACGCGCCGTCGGCGGTGCGGACGAGATGGCCGTTGACGATCCAGCCGGGCGCCGGGGCGGGCTCGGCGGGCAGCGGGCGGGCGTCGCGCCCGGCGAACAGGGGCAGCGGGTCGACCGGGACGCCCGCGGCGGCCAGCTCGGCGAGCGCGCGCAGCAGCCCCGTCAGGGCGCCGCCGCCGGGCGCGTCGCAGCTCACGGCGGTGTGCGGCCGGTCCCCGAGGATCGCGGCGACCAGGCCGGTGAGGAACCGTCCGGGGCCCGCCTCGACGAAGGTGCGGGCGCCCGCCGCGTACATCGCCTCGATCTGCTCGACGAAGCGGACCGGCGCGGCGAGCTGCCCCGCGAGGACGGCGGCGAGCTCGGACGGGTCGGTGTCGTAGGGCGCCGCCGTCGCGTTCGACCAGACCGGGAAAGCGGGCGAGCGCAGGTCGCGGCCGAGCAGCTCCGCGCGCAGGCCCTCCGGCGCGGCGGCGGCGAGCGGGCCGTGGGCCGCGCACGCGGCCGGGATCCGCTCGGCGCGCAGGCCCGCCTCCGCCAGGACGCGCAGCGCGCGGTCCAGCCCCGCGGAGGTCCCGGCGATCACGACCTGGCGGGGCGCGTTGTGGTGGGTCACGGCGACGTCGCCGCTCTCCCCCAACGTCTCCCCCAACGCGTCAAGCACCTGCTCCGGCGTCGCTCCCACGGTCGCCGCCGCGCCCCCGCCGGGCCCTGCCGCCGCGAGGACCGCCTCCGCCCGGGCGGCGCTCAGGCCGATCATGTCGGCGTCGTCGAACACGCCGGCCGCGCAGAGCGCGACGAGTTCGCCGCAGCCGTGCCCGGCGGCGAGGTCGGGGTGCACGCCGACCGCGGTCAGCAGCCGGTGGACGGCCAGCCCGGCGATGCCGAGCGCGGGCTGCGCGACCCGCGTGTCGGCGATCTCCGCCCGGCGGCGGCGGGACTCCGACCGGGTGAACGCCGCGGGCGGGAACATCGCGGCCGCGTACCGTCCGCCGGCGTGCCGCAGCAGGCGCTGGAGGCGGGGGAACGCGACGAAGAGGTCCGCGAGCATCCCGGGCCGCTGGCCCTGGCCGGGGAACAGGAACGCGACCTGCCCCGGCTCCCCGGAGGGCAGGAAGACGCCCGGCGCCGGTCGGAACGCGGCCGCGAGAGCGAGCTTGTCCCGGAGGTCCTCCAGGCTTGAGGCCACCAGCGCCGCCTGCACCGGGCCTTCGAGCGAGACGGCGGTCCTGGCGAGGTCGCGCAGCCGGGGCCCGGCGGGCAGCAGCGCCGAGAGCCGGTCGATCCCGGCGCGGGCGGCGGAGCGGTCGGCGCCGCGGATCAGGAACAGCTCCGCCGACCACTCGTCCAGCCCGGACACCGGCTCGGGGGCGCCGTCGTAGCCGGACAGGACGGCGTGGAAGTGCGCGCCGCCGACGCCGAAGCCGCTGAGCCCCGCGAACCGCCCGCCCGGTTCGGCGGCCCACGGGCGGGCGGCGCCGCCGAACGCGAGCGGGCCGTCCGGCGCCCACTCCGGATTCGGCCGGGCGAGGTGCAGCGTCCCCGGCAGCACGCCCGTGTGCAGCGCGTACGCGGTCTTGATGAGCCCGGCGACGCCCGCGGCGCACCCGGTGTGCCCGATCTGCGACTTCACCGAGCCGAGCGTGACGCTGCCCGGCGCGGCCCCGGCGAACACCGCGGCGAGGGCCGCCAGCTCCGTCCTGTCGTCCGCCTCGGCTCCGGCTCCGTGCGCCTCGACGAGCCCCACGGAGGCGGGTTCCACGCCCGCGCGCTCGTAGGCGCGTTCGAGGGCGCGGCGCTGCCCTTCGGACCCCGGTGTGGCGAGGTCGGGGGCGCGTCCGCCTGCGGCCCCGGCGACCGACTTGACCACGGCGTAGATCCGGTCGCCGTCGCGTTCGGCGTCGGCGAGGCGCTTGAGGACCACGCACCCGACGCCCTCGCCGAGCGCGACGCCGTCGGCGGACGAGTCGAACGCGGCACAGCGCCCGGACGGGGAAAGCGCGCCCGCCGAGGCCGGCAGCAGGTAGTCCTGGACGCCGGCGCGCAGGTCGGCGCCGCCGCACAGCACCATGTCGCTGGTCCCGGCGGCGAGCTCCTTGCAGGCGGCGTCGAGGGCGGCCAGCGACGAGGCTCCCGCGGCGTCCACCGTGTGGGCCGTGCCGCCGAGGTCGAGCCGGTCCGCGATCCGGCCGGCGATGACGCCGGTGAGGACGCCGGGGAAGGAGTCCGCGGTCGGGCGCGGCAGCCGCTCGTCCAGGCCCGGGGGCACCCCGCCGTAGTAGGACGGGAGCGTCGCGCGCATCGCGTACGCGGTGCCGAGATCGCCGCCCCCGGCCGCGCCGAAGACCACCGACGTCCGGGCCCGGTCGAACGGGCGGTCGGCGTACCCGGCGTCCGCCAGCGCGCGGGACGCCACCTCCAGCGACAGGAGCTGGACCGGGTCGACGCCGCCGAGCGCGCCGGGCGGGATGCCGTGGGCGAGCGCGTCGAACGGGACGTCGGGGATGAAGCCGCCCCACTTCGACGGCGTCGCGCCCTCCCCGGACGGCGAGTAGTGGATCCGCGGGTCCCAGCGGGTGACCTCGGTGACCGCGTCGGCGCCGCCGACGATGTTCGCCCAGTAGCTCCCGGTGTCGCGGGCCCCCGGGAAGACGCAGCCCATGCCGATGACCGCGACGTCGGCCGGGCGGGCCGCGCCGGCGCTCGCCGCGGGTCCGGCGACGCCCAGCTCGGCCGCGCGGGCGGCCAGGAAGGCGGTCGCGCCCGAGGTGACCTGCTCGTGGAGGTCGGCGATCCGAGTCGGGGCCGACCGCAGCGCGGCGACCTGCCCGATCATGTAGAGGCCGTCGGCGCGCTGGACGCCGTCGTCCACCGGGGTGCCGCGGCGCAGGCCCTTGCTCGCGACGCGCAGGCGGCCGAGGTTCAGCTTCTCCAGGCGGCGCCACACCTCCCGCCGCGGCGTGCCGACCTGCTCCAGCTCGCGGCGGGTCTCCTCGAACGTCCGGACGTAGGGGGTGCGGGCGCAGCGGGTCACGAGGCCGGGCGCGGTTTCCAGCAGGGCCGTCCCGCCGCAGCCGAGCGCGACGTCCTGGAAGCCCGGCAGGATCGCGCCGGCCGCGACCGCCTCGGCGGTGAACAGGTACGCGGTGCCCATCAGCACGCGGACGTCGGCGCCGCGCTCGGCCAGCGGCCCGGCGAGCGCGGCGACCATCGCGGCGGACCGCGCGTCGTGCACGCCGCCCGCGAACATGACCGACAGCTCGCGCGGGTCGCCGCCGAACGCCTCCAGCCGCTCGACCTGCGCGTCCCACAGCGGGAAGCTCGCAAGCGGTCCGACGTGCCCTCCGCATTCGGCGCCCTCGAACACGAATCTGCGCGCGCCCTCGGCCAGGAACCGCTCCAGCTGCTCCGGCGACCGGGCGTGCAGGTAGGTGCGGATCCCCTCTGCCTCCAGTGACGCGGCCTCCAGTGACGCGGCCTCCAGTGACGCGGCCTCCGCCGGGCCGCCGGGCCCGATGATCGCGTAGGGCGGCGCGGCCTCGCGGATCGCGGTGAGGTGGGCCTCCCGCAGCTCCGGCGGCGCGGTCCCGAGAACGCCGACGCCCCAGGGACGCCCGCCGAGCCGGTCGGCGGTCTCGCGCAGCAGCTCCCGCACCCGGTCGGGGTCCGTCAGGCCGAGCGCGAGGAACGGCAGGCCGCCGTCCTGCGCGACGGCGCCGGCGAACGCGGAGGTGTCGCTGACCTGCGTCATGGGGCCCTGCATGACGGCCGGTTCGGCGCGCGGCGCGAGGGGCTCGGAGCGCACGGCGGCCCGCAGGTGCAGGTCGATCTGCTCCCGGACGGCCCGCACCACTCCCCCGGCGGTCCTGTGCCGCCCGGCCAGCGAGGCGGCGAGCGGCGCGTCCTGCCCGACGGGCAGCGGACGCTGCCCGGACCCGGGCGCGCCGGGCGCCGGGTGGACGCGGTGCCCGTCGACGACCGCCGTCCCGGTGCCGTCCATCGCCGACAGCCTGGCGACGATGTCGGCGGACGGCTCCGCCTCCCGGACCAGCGCGAGCTGGACGTCCAGGACGACCCCGGCCGCGCCCCCGGCCACCGCCGCCGCGGCGGAGTGCGGCCCGATCCCGCCGGCCGCGTACACGGGGACGTCCGCGTCCGCCGTGGAACCGGCGCCCGCGAGGAGGTGCTGCAGGAGCACGAACGCGGTCGGCTCGCCGACGCGCCCGCCCGCCTCGCCGCCCCGCGCGACCAGCCCCACGTCGTCGGTGATCTCCCGGGCGGCGGCGATCGCGGCGGCGGCCTCGTCCGGGTCGACCACCTCCACCAGCAGGCGGCGCCCGCGGGCGAACCCGGCGACGTCCGGCGCGCCGTCCGCCCCCGGCGCGGGCGCGCCGAGCTGCGCTGCCCCGCCGAGCTGCGCTGCCCCGCCGAGCTGCGCTGCCCCGCCGAGCTGCGCTGTCCCGCCGAGCAGCACGGGCCCGTTCGGCGTCCGCGTGCCCGCCGGGTGCCGGATCCGGCCCGACGAGGTCCCCGCGGCCGCCGCGACCGTCCTGGTCGACGCGCCCGTG